>CANRFS010000053.1 GCA_947629965.1 uncultured Clostridia bacterium | reverse complement strand
TCAATAAGCCCATATATTACAGCATCAATTGTTATACAATTATTAGGAATGGTAATTCCTTCTTTAGAAAAAGCTATAAAAGAAGGTGGAGAAGAAGGAAAGGCAAAAGTAAATAGATATACAAAAATACTTACATTGGTTTTAGCATTAGTAGAAGCAATAGGTATATATATGTCATATAGTGGTACATATTCAGCTTTTGGTGTATTTATAAATCCCGGATTCGCAACAGGAGCATTAATAGTATTATCACTAGTAGCAGGAACAGCACTACTTATGTGGCTTGGAGAACAAATTACAAACAGAGGAATTGGAAATGGTATTTCTATAATTATCTTTATAGGTATAATATCATCACTTCCTTCAGCTGTAACAACAATATATAACTTAATACTTCCAATATTGGGATACACTGAAGCTGGTGTAGCAATAAGAGGAGAATTTTCAACAACTGGATTATTAATATCATTAGGAATAATAATAGGAGCAATTATTTTAGTTGCAGCAGTTGTATTTGTACAAGAAGCTGAAAGAAGAGTTCCTGTACAATATGCTAAAAAAGTTGTAGGAAGAAAAATGTATGGTGGACAAAATACACATATTCCATTGAAACTAGCAATGGCAGGAGTTATGCCAATAATATTTGCATCATCATTCATGACATTCCCTGCAATGATAATACAAATGTTTAACGCAAATATTGCAAATCAAACTGGATTTTGGGCAACAATATATAAATTTTCAATAGCAACATCAAGTTCTAACGTTGGGTGGGGATATGTTGTTGCAAATGCAATTGTATACTTATTACTAATATTAGGATTTACTTATTTTTATACTTATGCAACATTTAATCCAGCAGAAGTATCTAATAATATAAAGAAAAATGGTGGATTCGTACCTGGAATTAGAGCAGGAAAGCCAACAACAGACTATTTATCAAGTATAATTAGTAAATTAACTCTATTTGGAGGAATATTCTTAAGTATTATAGCAATACTTCCAATGCTTATGAAGTTTATAGGAATAGAAGGTATAGCATTTGGAGGAACATCAATACTTATCGTAGTTGGAGTTGCTCTAGAAACAGTTCAACAATTAGAGTCTAGATTAGTAATGAGACATTATAAAGGATTCTTAGAATAAAACGAACGAAAAGCGGCATATTGCATATTTTGAATAGCAACATAAAATTTTCAATGTATAAACATATACTTGCAAATTTTATGTTGCATTCAAAGTGTGTAAGTATACCACTTTTACTTTGTTTTTTGTTAAATAGATATAAATAATTAGAATAAATCAAAAACGAAGTTTTTCATTTATTCGGAGAAGGAGAGAAGAAATGTATATAGTATTACTAGGCGCACCAGGAAGTGGAAAAGGAACAGTTGGAAAAATAGTGGCAGAAGATTTAAAATTAGCACATATATCAACAGGAGACTTATTTAGAGAAAATTTAAAAAATGAAACAGAATTAGGAAAAGAAGCAAAAAAATATATGGACAAAGGTGAACTTGTACCAGACGAAGTTACAATAAAAATGCTTAAAGAAAGGTTAAACGAAAAAGACGTAGAAAATGGAGCAGTTTTAGATGGATTCCCAAGAACAGAAGTACAAGCACAAAGTCTTGATAAAATGCTAGATGAAATGGGAGCAAAAGTTGATATGGCATTAAACATAGATGTTCCATTTGAAGAAATAGTAGAAAGAATTGCAAATAGAAGAAGTTGCAGAGGATGTAGTGAAATATATAACGTAGTATTTAACCCTCCAAAACAAGAAGGAATATGCGATAAATGTGGTGGAGAGTTATATCAAAGAGAAGATCAAAAACCAGAAGTTGTAGAAAACAGATTAAAAGTATATAGCAAATCAGCACAAGAATTAATAGAACATTATAAAAATGATGGAGTACTTTATGATGCAAAAGCAGGAGATAGTGCTGGAAAAACATCTTACGATGTTGCAAAAGAAGTAGAAGAATATATAAAAAATAGTTAATAATATAAATTGTTGTTTGTTTAAATGTGTTTGGTGTTTGGAAGTTGGATTTTGGATTCATTGTCATCAATTCGCTAGGACGGAGGAAAAAATCCCATTTCTGCGAAATAAATTTTTTCCTCACGTCCAGACGCTCAAACAACAATTTATATGGGGGTAATAAATTGGTAACAATAAAATCAAAACGTGAAATTGAATTAATGAGAGAAGCTGGAAGAGTCGCATGCCTTGCTCAAAAAGAAATAGAAAAGGCAATTAAACCTGGAGTTTCTACTTTTGAATTAGATAAAATAGCAGAAACAGTTATAAGAGCATGCGGAGGAATCCCAGCAGAAAAAAACTATCCAAGTGGAGAAAAAGGAGTTCCTAATTTTCCAGGTTCAATATGTGCATCTGTAAATGATGAAGTTATACATGGTATTCCATCTAAAAGAGTTATTTTAAAAGAAGGAGATATAATAAGCATAGATTTAGTAGCATGTAAAAATGGATATAATGGTGACTGTGCAAGAACTTATATTGTAGGAGATGCACCAGAAGAAACAAAAAGATTAATAGATGTTACTAAGCAAGCATTTTTTGAAGGTATAAAATATGCTAAAAAAGGAAATAGATTAGGTGATATATCTCACGCTATAGGAAGTTATGTAGAAAGCAATGGATATTCTGTAGTAAAAGAATTTCAAGGACATGGAATTGGAAGTAGTATGCACGAGGATCCAGGTATTCCAAACTATGGAAAAGCAGGAAGAGGAATTAGATTAGAACCTGGTATGACACTTGCAATAGAACCAATGGTAATCATGGGAAATCATAATATTTTACAATTAGATGATGGCTGGACTATTATAACAGAAGATGGAAGTCTGGCAGCTCATTATGAAAATACAATTTTAATTACAGAAAAAGAACCAGAAATCTTGACAATTATTTAATTATACGATATAATATACTAGTTATTTTTGAAAGATAAAATAGGAGGATGATAAATTGTCTAAGGAAGATGTTATAGAAGTTGAAGGAACAGTATTAGAGGCATTACCTAATACAAATTTCAAAGTTGAACTCGAAAATGGACATCAAGTTTTAGCACATATTTCTGGAAAACTTAGAATGAATTATATAAAAATCCTACCAGGCGATAAAGTAAAACTTGAACTTTCTCCATATGATTTGAATAGAGGACGCATCACTTGGAGAGCAAAGTAAAACAAATTTTTGATTTGCTTTACAGATATAAACCGAACAAGTAAGAGGTGAAAATAATGAAAGTAAGACCATCAGTAAAAAAAATGTGTGAAAAATGTAAAATAATAAAAAGAAAAGGTGTTACTAGGGTTATATGTGAAAACCCAAAACACAAACAAAGACAAGGATAATTAGCCTAAGTAATAAAAACTTGGGTTAATTTGTGTATTATTTTAGTTAATACATAAAAATAGAGAAGCGGCTGTCTTAGAAAGAAATTTTTAAGATTTATCTATTTTTATTTATTATATATAGGTTTAATTACATTTCAATTATACTAATTAAACTAAATAATTTATCAATTAATCTAAACAACAAGTTAAAACAAAATTAATTAAATTAATTAGAAGAGGTGAAAGAAAATTATGGCTCGTATAGCAGGAGTAGACTTGCCTAAAGAAAAAAGGGTTGAAATAGGACTTACATATATTTATGGTATAGGTAGAACAAGTTCTAACAAAATATTAGCTGAAGCTAAAGTTAACCCAGATACTAGGGTAAAGGATTTAACAGATGAACAAGTACAAGCAATAAGAAATGCAATGGATAGCTACAAAGTTGAAGGTGATTTAAGACGTGAAGTTGCATTAAATATTAAAAGACTTACAGAAATAGGATGCTTTAGAGGAATTAGACATAGAAAAGGTTTACCAGTTAGAGGACAAAGAACAAAAACTAATGCTCGTACAAGAAAAGGTCCTAGAAAATTAGTAAGCAAAAAGAAATAAAAAACAGGAAGGAGTAAATAAATTATGGCTAAGGTAGCAAAAAAAGTTACTAGAAGAAGAGATAGAAAAAACATAGAAAAAGGTTCAGCTCATATTCATTCTAGTTTTAATAATACAATAGTTACAATAACTGATGAAAAGGGAAATGCTATATCTTGGGCTAGTGCTGGAGAATTAGGTTTCAAAGGTTCAAGAAAAAGCACACCATTTGCTGCAGGCGAAGCAGCACTAACTGCTGCAAAAGCAGGAATGGAACATGGTCTAAAATCAGTAGAAGTTTATGTTAAAGGTCCAGGAGCTGGTAGAGAAGCAGCAATAAGATCACTTCAAACAGCAGGACTTGAAATAAGCATGATAAAAGACGTAACACCAATACCACATAACGGATGTAGACCACCAAAAAGAAGAAGGGTATAATTACTAGAAATTAGAAACTTTAAGGAAGGAGAAAGAAATGTCAAGATATAAAGACGAACAATGTCGTATATGCCGTAGAGAAGGACAAAAGTTATTTCTTAAAGGTTCAAGATGTTATTCAGATAAATGTAGTGTAACAAGAAGAAACTATGCACCTGGAGAACATGGACAAGGAAGAAAGAAACTTTCTGAATACGGAACACAATTAAGAGAAAAGCAAAAAACAAAAGCTTATTATGGAGTAGGAGAAAAACAATTTAGAAGATATTTTGAAATGGCAGAAAACAAAAAAGGTATTACAGGTGAAATTTTACTACAAATACTAGAAAGTAGATTAGATAACGTAGTATATAGAATCGGTTTTGGAGCATCTAGAGCTCAAGCAAGACAACTTGTAAACCATGGTCATTTTAATGTAAATGGAGTAAAAACAGATATAGCATCATATCTAGTTAAACCAGGTGATGTAATATCAGTTAGAGAAAATAAAAAAGATAGCAAAATAATCAAAGAAAACGCAGAAATAAATAGTAACAAACCAGTTCCAGAATGGCTAGAAAAAAATAACGGCAAATTAGAAGCAAAAGTAGTAAGACTTGCATCAAGAGAAGATGTAGACTTACCAGTAGAAGAGCATTTAATTGTAGAGTTATATTCTAAATAGTTAGAAAGTTAGAAGTTAGAAATTAGAAATTAGAAGGTAAAATATCTAACCACTAATTACTAATCTCTAAATAGGAGGTTAAAATAAATGATTGAATTTGAAAAACCAAATATAGAATGTCTAGCAACAAGTGATGAAGAAAATTATGCAAAATTTGTTTGTGAACCATTAGAGCGTGGATATGGAATGACAATAGGAAATTCTTTAAGAAGAATTTTATTATCATCATTACCAGGAACAGCAATAACAAGCGTTAAAATTGATGGAGTAGTACACGAATTTTCTACAATTCCAGGAGTTGTAGAAGATGTACCTGAAATCATAGTTAATTTAAAAAATGTAAGACTAAGATCACATGATAACGAAGAAAAGAAGCTTAAAATTGATGTTAGCAAAGAAGGAGAAGTTACTGCAGGAGATATCATTACAGATTCAAGTGTAGAAGTACTAAATCCTGACTTACATATAGCAACTGTTGCAGAAGGTGGACATTTAGTAATGGAAATGACAGCACATAGAGGAAGAGGATATAATGTTGCAGAAAAGAATAAAGAGGCAAATCAAGCAATAGATGTTCTTCCAATAGATTCAATATTTACACCAGTTAAAAAAGTAAACTATTCAGTTGAAAATACAAGAGTAGGTCAAACTGTTGATTATGATAAACTAACAATTGAAGTTTGGACAGATGGAAGCCTAAAGGCTTATGAAGCATTAAGTTTAGCTGCGAAAGTAATGACAGGACACTTAGAATTATTCATTGATTTATCAGAAACAGCTAAAAATACTCAAGTTATGGTTGAAAAGGAAGAATCTAAAAAAGAGAAAGTTTTAGAAATGCCTATAGAAGAACTAGAATTATCAGTAAGATCATATAACTGTTTAAAAAGAGCTGGAATATCTACAGTTGAAGATTTAGCTAACAAAACAGAAGCTGATATGATGAAAGTTAGAAATTTAGGTAAAAAATCATTAGATGAAGTTATAAACAAATTACATTCATTAGGATTAGATTTTATTGATGAAGAAGAATAGAAAATAAATTAAGGAAGGTGAAAACATTGGCTAAAAATAGAAAACTTGGTAGGACAACAGATCAAAGATTAGCAATACTTAAAAACCAAACTACAGACTTAATTATGTATGGCAAAATAGAAACTACTGAAAGCAGAGCCAAAGAAGTTAAATCTATAGTTGATAGTATTATAGCTTTAGCAATAAAAGAAAAAGATAACTTTGAAGAGACAGAAGTAAAAGTAGTTAAAGCAAAACTTGACAGCAAAGGTAACAAAGAAACAGAAAAAGTAACAAGTAAAAATGGAAAAGAATATTTAAGAGTAGTTAAAGAAACAACTACTGAAAAAAGACAAAAAGATATGCCATCAAGATTAAATGCAAGAAGAAAAATAATGAGCAAATTAAACAAAGTAAAAGATAGTGATGGTAAAAATATAGACTTACCAGCAAAATTATTTGGAGAAATCGCCGAAAATTATAAAGATAGAGTAGGTGGATATACACAAATAATTAAAAAAGGCCCAAGAAAAGGTGACAGTGCTGAAGAAGTTATATTAAAATTAGTTTAATAAAGAAATAAAATATTGCGAACAATATCTGTTCGCTTTATTTTTTGGCAAAAATATTGACAAACAAAAAATATATGAAATATAATAAATGTGTATATTATAAACAGCATAAAAATATGAGGTTAAATATATAATGATATATATTGAACCTCAGGAAAATTTAATCAATTAAAACGAAAGATGGGAGGGAAAAGCACACATGAAACAAGAAAAATTAAAAAACAGAGGCATAACCTTAATAGCTTTAATAATAACAATAATAGTAATGCTAATACTAGTTGGCGTAACAGTAAATTTAGCATTAAGAGGAGGACTGATTGAAAAAGCACAGGAAGCAAAAACAAGAACACAGTATGAAGAAGACAAAGAAATGCTATTGGCATCAGTAATAGGAGCAATAGATGATGATGTAGAAGTAGATTACGAGAAATTAGATAGAAACTTACCAGAAGGATTCACAAAAGCAGAAGACGGGGGATACACAAGTAAAGCAGGAAACACCTTCTATGTAGATGAAGATGGTAATATAGGGAGTGAAAAACCACAACCAAAACCAACCATTTATATAACAGAAAATTGCGAAGGATATTACGCAGATTTAAATGGAGATCTTGAGCCAGATGGAATAATATACGCAGATTTAGCAATAGGATCATCTGGCCCTCAGACTTGGGGTACTTCACAGCAGTCACAGCAGTTGGGAGTATATGAATATAGCAAAGATACAGAAGACTTAAAAGCGTATATAAAAGAAGCTGATCAAGTTGCATCTGTAAAATTTGGAAATTATAAAGCACCAATGGTAAAATTAGCAGAAGAACAAACAGGAACAAACGATAGATTTTATGTAATGGCTTTGGAAGATGTAGACAAAACAACTCATACTTGGTATAAATCAGCATCAGGAAGTTTAGCAAACCCAGTAGGTAATGGAGATAATGACTTTAGCAAAGGAAAAGTTTATACGGAGGATATTTATGACCCTGATATAGCAGCCAAATATCGGGCCTTTAGACTCAAATGATATGTGGAAAGTAATTGAGGATAAAAAAGAAGCCAAAGGATGTACATGGTTTGTACCATCAAAATCAGAATGGGCAGCATTTGGGGGTATGTGTTCGAAAAGAGATGGAATCAAATTGACAGCTGACAATTACGACGACTTCGGGCTTAGCGACAACTACTGGTCCTCGTCTGAGTGCGATACTACCACGTCGTACTTCGTTGGCTTCGACATCAATACCGTCGGCACCTACGACGAGACTTACTTCTTCTATGTGCGCCTCAGCACGACTTTCTAATTTTGAAAAAATTTAGAAAACATACAAAACGTTATGCAAACAAAAAAATTTGTGTAAATTTAATTTTTAAATTTGATTTTACAAGAAGTAGCATAGAAGAATAATTTTTATGCTGCTTTTTTTATATATTGAACATCTTACAAAAATTCAAATTTATCAAAATTAATATTTTATGTTAAAAACTTGTAATATAAAAAACGTTATGATACAATGTAGTCGTTAAAAAGTAAATAAAGGAAGATATATTTGAAGAAAAATATTAAAGATTATAATTTAGATGAATTAAAGCAAGTGATTCAAGACTTAGGAGAAAAACCATATAGAGCAGAGCAAATATTTAAATGGATATACATAGAAAATGTTACTAGCTTTGATGATATGACTAATATATCTATTGATTTAAGGAATAAACTAAAAGAAAATTTTGATTTGCATACGTTTAATATATTGCAAAAACAAGTATCTAAAGATGGAACAAAAAAATATTTATTTGATGTATTAGATGGAAATGCAATTGAATCTGTTCTTATGGAATACAAGCATGGTTTTACAATATGTGTATCTTCACAAATAGGATGTAAAATGGGATGTAAGTTCTGTGCATCAACAGGAGTAAAATTTGCTAGAAGCTTAAGCTCAGGCGAAATTGTAGAACAACTATTAGCTATTGAAAGAGATGAAAAAATAAAAATATCAAATCTTGTATTTATGGGAATTGGAGAGCCACTTGATAATTATGACAATGTAATGAATGCAATAAAGATTTTGAATAATCCAAAAGGAGTAAATATGGGTGCAAGACATATAAGTATTTCAACAAGTGGGTTAGTTCCTAAGATATATAAACTAGCAGATGAAAATATGCAATGCACTTTATCTATATCACTTCATAGCAGTTCAAACAAAAAAAGAAGTGAAATGATGCCTGTAAATGATGTATACAATATTCAAGAATTAATGAAGGCATGTAGATATTATATACAAAAAACAAATAAAAGAATATCTTTTGAATATGCTTTGGCAAAAGAAAATAATGATAATTTAGAAGATGCAAAAGAACTTGCAAAACTATTAAAGGGAATGCTATGCCATGTAAATTTAATACCTATTAATAAAATAGAAAACGGAAAGTATTCTAAAAGTACAAATGAAAATATAATAAAATTTAGAGATTACTTAAACGAAAAAGGAATAGTTGCTAC
>CANRFS010000052.1 GCA_947629965.1 uncultured Clostridia bacterium | reverse complement strand
TTATCAGTAGATAAAACATCAATATCTGCATTAAGCCCAGACACTATGAGAATAACAGCAGAATTTGTAGCAAAAGACGAAAGTAATAAACTATTTGCAAATCCAGTATTAACTATCAAATTACCAGCAGAAATAGAAGAAGCAACAATAGAAAATATAACACCAGTAGTAGGAGATGATAGATTAAGAGTAAAATCATACGATGTAAAATCAGACGAAGATGGAAGCAAAGTTATAGCAATAGAATTAGAAGGAGAACAAACAGAATATTTACAAAATGTAGCAAGCATAGTATTAGATACAAAATTAAAAACAAATTCATTCATGGCAGATAAAGAGGTAGAATTAAAAGCTACAATTATTAATGGTGCAGAAACATTAGAAAAAGCAAACAAAATTCAGATAGTATCTAAAGATGGATTAGTAACAAAATCTACTATTAAAGTTGGAGAAGATGTAATAGAAAAAATAAATCAAAACCTTGTAAATGTAGAAGCAAAGCAAGACGAAGTAATAGAAATAAACACAATTATGATGAACAACTATGATGATAAACTAGTAAATAATAGTATAATAGGAAATATTCCAGCAAATGGAGAAATGAAATCAGAAGTTACAACAAATATTGAAGATTCAGTAGTATATTATTCAGAGGAAGTAAATCCACAAATAAATTCAGAAAGCTGGAAAGCCAACGTAGAAAATTTAAACAATGTAAAATCTTTTAAAATACAATCACCAGATTTAGAAAAATCTGCACAAGTAGAAATAAACTATAAATACACAGTAGGTGAAGATGCAGAAAATGCTAGTACAATAACCTTAACTGGAACAGTAAATGACGTTGAAAAAGAAAACAAATTAACTTATGTAGCAAATGTTCCACAGGCAGAAATGCAAGAATCAATTATAGAAGGTCAAGCACAAAATGATAAAGTAAATATCACATTAGAAGCAAAAACAACTACTGAAACTATACATCAAAAACAAATTATAACATATATCATAAAAGCAAAAAATATAAGTGAAGAAACTTTAAACGATGTTACTTTAGAATATACAGCTTCAGAAGGAGCTACTATAACAGAATTAACTTATGCTCAAGATGCAGAAATGGTTTATACAGATGGAGAATCAACTAAAACTTGGGAGATAGACAAAATTGAGCCAGGGGAAACAATATTTGCAGAAGTTACAATAAAAGTAGGCGATAATGCTGAAAATATTAAACATACTGTTACTTTAAAAGCACAAGAAGGAACAGAGATAGCTAAATTAGAAACAGAAAATACTGCAGTAGAAGATGGTAATTTAACAGTATTATTAGGAAGAAAACTTAACAATGGTATACAGCTAGATGAAAAAAGCGTAATAGAATATATAGTAATGGTAACTAATAATACAGAAGATGAAATAAATAATGTACAAATAAAATCTTCAGTACCAAATAATACTTCTTGGGTAGAGGATGCAGAGCTAAATTCAGACTGGCATTATGATGAAACTAAAAAAGAAGTAAACTATACAATAAGTAGTATTGGTTCTAAACAAACTGTAGAAAAAAGATTTGTAGTAAGAGTAAATAAATTAGGAAATAGTGTAAGTAGTGCTACATTTGATAATGCAGCAGTGGCAAGTTATAATAATAAAGAATATGAATCTAATGTTTATATAAGCACACTTGCAAAAGCTATATGGGATATTAAGATGACTTCAGAACATAACGAAGAATTAAATGTAGGTGATAGTGTAAAATACATAATTAGTGTAACTAATACTGGCGCCCAAAGGTCATATGTATCTGTAGAAGATGAATTACCAAAAGAAATTCAAGTAATAAAAGTAACAGATTATATAATAGAAAGCGATAAACATATTAATGAAGAAACTATTACTAAATTAGATATGAAGAGAGGACCAGTAGCAGTTGGGCAAACTTTGACAATAGAAATAGAAGGTGTTGTTTTAGATATAGAAGACGACCTAGAAACTAAACAAATTACAAATGTAGCAAAAGTAAATTTAGGTGATGAAGATTATGTAGAATCAAATGCTATTATAAATACTATAGTAAATGATGATGAACTAAACGGAAATACTGCAGGAACTGTTGATCCTACAGATCCAGACGATCCAGACAATCCTGTAGATCCAGATGATCCAGACAATCCTACAGATCCATCAGATCCTGGAGATCTAGATGATCCAGACCAACCAGGAGATGGAGACGATACTAATAAAGAAGGAACAAATAGTATATCTGGTTTAGCATGGCTTGATAGTAATAAAAATGGAGAAAGAGACGAAAACGAGCAAGTGCTACAAGCAATAAGAGTAATATTATTAGATAAAGATGGAAAACAGGTAGCAGAAACTACAACATCACTTACAGGAACATATAAATTCAGCAGTGTAGAACAAGGAAATTATACAGTAGCATTTGTTTATGATACAACTAAATATGCGGTAACAAAATATCAAGTACAAAATGTAGCAAGCCAAACAAATTCAGATGTAATTTCAAAACAAATGGAGATAGATAACGAATTAGTTACTGTTGCAGTAACAGACACAATTAGATTACAAGGCGAAGACGTTACTGATATAGATATAGGATTAATTGAAAATGCAAAATTTGATTTAAAACTAAATAAATATATAAGTAAAGTAATATTAACGAATAGTGCAGGAACTAGCACATATGAATATGAAAATACAAATCTTGCAAAAGTAGAAATATCAGCAAAAAGAATAGAAGGAACAACATTACTAGTAGAATATGATTTAGAGGTAACAAACGAAGGTGACGTAGATGGCTATGTTGGAGACGTTATAGATTACTTGCCAGATGGATTCGTATTCACATCAGAAACAAACAAAGACTGGTATATGGATGGTAATAAAGTATTGCATAATCAAACTTTATCAGATCAAGTATTAAAACCAGGAGCAACAAAAACAGTTACATTAGTATTAACTAGAACACTAAAATCAAATAGTACAGGAACAATAGAAAATATTGGTGAAATAGGAGAAAGTAGTAATCTTCAAGGAATAGTAGAAAGTGATTCAACTGCAGGAAATAAACAAGCAGGAGAAGATGATTTAAGCTCAGCAAGCTTAATAGTGTCAATAGCAACAGGTTCACCAATGATGTATATAGGAATAGTAATCGGAAGCATGCTGGTGCTCGGACTAGGAATATATATAATAAATAAAAAAGTTCTGAAAGTAAGAATATAGGAAGGGGGAATGATGATATGAATAGAAATATAAAAACATTAACAAAAATATTGATAATATTATTAATGATAATATCTACATTATTCATTCTTCCTAAAGCTACTTTTGCATTAGAGGAAATAAGCGATCATGATTTAGAGATACGTTCAAAAGGTAATGCAGGTGATCCAAATAATAAAACATTAGAGCAGTTGAAACAAGGAGGAATAATCTATTTAGGTGGTGGAGCGTGGCAAAAAAAGAATAACATTTTATGTAGTAGCCGTGTATATTGTATTCACTCAGGTACACATCTTAATGCAAATTGTTCGTATAAAATAATGTATGAGTATGATGTTTATGATGATTGTATCGAGATTATAGGTTATGGTAATTATGCTGTAAATAGTAGAAAGGTTACAAATCCACTAGATGTTAATTTTGCTAAAGGAATTATAAGTATTTTATCACATGCAGAAAATAATAGATGGGATTATACTGAGGAGTACGGATATTACGACGAAATTCAGGCTGCTTTATGGGCATATCTATATGACTGCAAAAGTTCTTTCGGTGGTTATGGAGATAAGGGATATAGTGCATTAGAAATTAAAAAACAAGGTGAAGGTACGAAAGTTTACGATGATCCAAACCATGATTATGTAAAGAACTTTGGAAATTGTATCGAATTAACACCTATAGGTGGAGATTTTAATGGTATCCATATATCTAACAGTAATGAGAGTTTAGCTCATAGGTGGGTTGATGGTTTTGTTGTTAGCAATAGTAAGGCCTATGAGTGGTATAAAGAGGCTAAAGATATTTTTGACGGTATTAGTGAAAAATATAGAGATAAAAAATTTAGCGGAAAGATTTACAAATTGCAAAATGTTAACACACCTGGTCAAGCTGATGGCGCTGCACAAGAAATTTTAATAGCACAAAAAGCAAAAATTACAGAAACTCCAGATATTGTTCCCGTTACTTTAAATTTAAAGAAACAAAACTTTAATAATCAAGCTCTTTCAGGTGCAACTATAAAGTTTACAAATGTTGAAAATGCTAACGCAATTAATGGTAAATCATATACAAGTAAAAGCGATGGAACAATTAGTGTAACATTTACACCAACACAAAATACAGGAAGCTTTAAAGTAAAAATCGAAGAAACAACAGTTCCTAGTGGTTATATTGGATTTAAAGGTGCAATTACTTTAACAGTGAAATATGATACTTCAACAGGTGCTGTTACGAGCATAACTAGTGATAACCAAACTTATGTACCAAACGGTTCTAGCAGTGCGGTTATAAAAAATTCTTCAGTTATTAAACTAAAATTTAAAAAGATAGATATATATGGCAATGCAATATCAGGAGCAGCAATAAAAGTAACAAAGGGAGACAATGTAAGTGAAATTTTAGGTTTAACTTCTAAAGATTGTTTAATAGCTAATTTAACAACTGGAGAATACAACTCAATAACAGTAATTCCAACTGATCCAACAAGACCTTTTGTATTAAATATATCAGAAGTAAATGCTCCTGCAGGACTTGCAGGATTTGAAACAAAAACTTTAAGAGTTAATTATGATACAAAAACTGGAACTGTTAGAAGCATATTGGTTAGAGGAAGTGACTCAAAAGTAGAGTCTTCTATGACTTACAGTGATGGAAAAATTAATATAAAGAACTCTCCTAAAATACCAAAATTAGAACTAATAAAAACAGATGCTCTTACGGGATCTAAATTAGCTAATGCTACATTTAGAATAACAATTACAGGAGTAGATTCAATTAAAGGTTATTCTGTACCAACCAATGGAAAAAAAGTTATAGACCCTATAACAACAAATTCATCAGGAACAATAACTTTAAATGACTTAGTATTTAATGAACAAAACAATAAACAAATTACTATAAGAGTTGAGGAAACTAAAACTCCTCCAACTGATGATTCATATTATTATAAAAAAATTGATCCAATTGAATTTACAATAAGTTATAGTGTAGTAAATGGAAAAGCAACATTTAAATTAGTAAATGCTCCTGCATGTGTAGAATTAAAAGGTTACACAGTTACATTAAATATTGAAAACCAACAATATATGAAATTAAGTGGTAGGGTATGGTTAGATGGTCAACAAGGAAGTAAGGTAGCTGAAGGACCAAACGGAATTATGGATGGAAAGGAGAATGGAGTAGAAGGCGTACTTGTAGAGCTTTGTAGACCAGGTACTAATGAGCGTATAAATAGTATTGAACCTATATGGACTGACGGAGAAGGAAAGTATGAATTTACAGATGTACCAATGACAAAAGAAGGATATTATGTAAGATTTAGTTATGATGGAATTAACTATATAGCCACACAAGAACTAGTGAACTATAAAGGAACAGGCCGTATATCAAAAGCTTTTGAAACCGTTAGTGATAGAAATAGTTTTAATAATAAATTTAAATCTATAATTGGAGAAGAAAGCACATCTGGCGGAGTTGGTAATAAGTCTCGTGGAACTGCTATATCGGCTGATGGAAAATCAAAAATTCCATTATCATATAATTGTAATGGAAATAATAAATGTATAGCTTCATTAGAAGCTGATATGGACGGTAGAAACCCTGCACAAGCAAGTTATAAAAGTGGTCCAAATTATCCATATATAGCAGCAGATTTCAGAATGATGTCTAAATCTAGATATAATTATAAAGAGACTACAGAAAATATTGACTTTGGACTTGTTAAAAAAGAATTAGATTTAACAATACGTACAGATGTAGAAAGTGCAAGAGTAGAAATTAACGATAAATCAATAACTTATAATTATAACCAAGTAGTGGATGGAGACATGAACGATATAGACTTCAATGAATCTTCAAATGATAATAAATCATATAATTACTACTTATACGAGTCAGATTATTATTATAGAATAGCAGATTATAAAACAGATGTTGAAGGTGGAATTGAAAACAAAGTAAATCCAGAAGACAGTAAGACTGATGCCTATATGAATCTTAAAGAATTAGAAGCATATGTTACTTACAAGATTAAACTAGAAAATGAAACTACTACAGAAGCATATGTTGACGATTTTGTATACTACTATGATGCAGAGTATACTCCAGTTTCAGTAAATGGAATATCATTAGATGAATTAGAAAGTGTAGATGGATATACTGTAACAGTTGACAACGAAGCAAGAATTATTAGATTCAGAGCTGAAAAAGGTAAAGGTGCTCCATTAAATAAAGAAAGTAGTTATTTGAAAGAAATCCTTATTGAGTTTAGAGTAAATAAAAATGCAGACGGATACATAGAATTAAAAAATAATTGCTCAAATGTAGCAGAAATAACTGGTTATACTTCTAGAGAAGGTGGATTTATTGATGTAGATTCTGCACCTGGTAATGCTGGAGTAAGATTTAATAATGTAGGAACACCTGAGGTATCTAAACATTATGAAGATGATACAGAGAAATCAAGTGGACTAAATATATTAATAAAACCTAAAGCAGAAAGAGAAATAAGAGGAACTGTTTTTGAAGATACAGACGGAGATGGAAAGCTAAACGACGAGAATGGACCAGTAAATGATGTAATAGTACAACTTATAGAAATCTTACCAGTAGAAAGTGATTTGGATGGTCAAATATACAATTGTGAGTACATCTGGCAAGAAACAAGAAGTGGAAGCAAAACAGTTAAAAAATTATCAATAGATGGAAATACTATAAAAGAAACTCAATATTCAGATGATGTTGAAGTTGGTGATGGTGAATTCGTATTTAGAGATTTCATCCCAGGAGATTACATTGTAAGGTATATTTATGGTGACGGATCAACAGAAGATGTAAAAACATATAATGGTCAAGACTATAAATCAACAAATGATCCACATTATAACGAAAAAGAATTCTACAATGAATTAATGAATGTTTATGGAGAAAATTCATCAGTAGCAAGAGATAACGAGTTAAGAAGACTAGAAGTAATGTCTTATTCACCAATAATTGATAAAGAAATTGGAAGTTCATTAGTTGAAAAAACATCAAAAGATGAAAATGATAAGACAGGATTAGACTATACATGGATGGCAGCTGAAACATCAAAAATAAATGTGCCAATAGATGTAGAAAACGAAGCAGACTTACAAAAAACAGATAACGAAAGAACAGTTGCTTATGAAAATATTAGCGAAAATAACATTATAGTATTTAACGGTATGAATTTTGGATTAACTTTAAGACCAGAAACAAGTATAACTCTAGAAAAACACATAACAGGCTTAAAGATTACACCAAACGGAGTAGGAGCACAACCTATTGTTGATGCAACAGCTGATATTGAAAGAATTTTAGATGTTGATGTATTATCAGAAGGAGTTGTAACAGGACTTGCAACAAATAAATCAACAAGAGGCAGCAGAGGATTCTGGCAAGTAGCAACAGATGTTGAGGAATTAATGCAAGGAGCTCAGCTAGAAGTAGAATATACTTATGTAGTAACAAATGACGGTGACGTAGATTATTTACCAAGTCGATTAATAAATGAATATAAAAATAATTTAGGCGGATATAGTGACTTGTTACTAAATATAGTTAAAGAAATTAAGGGAGAAAAGAAAGGAGAACTAAATAGACTAAATGGACTAAAAGGAAAAACAAATGAGTATGGAAATTATTTAGGACAATTCTACTATACGGGAATTGTTGGAAATGGTGAATTGCCAGTTCCAACAAGAATTGAAGCAGATGGATTAGAAGAAGCAATAAATAATGACCTAGCATTTGAAAACGGAGAGTTCTTCAAGAAAGTAAATAGTGAAGCAGTAGGAAAAACTGTTTACAATACAGACGGAGATGGAAGCACAGAAAATATGCAGACAGTAATTCATAACATTAACGCAACAGAATCCTTAGAACCAGGCGAAAGAGACTTTAGCAATAAAGTAACATTAAAAACAGTATTAGCATCAACAAACGGTGGAGAACTTGGAGCAAACATACCAAGCTATATAGCAGAAGTAATAAAATACTCAAATGCTGCAGGAAGAAGAGATATGGAAGCACAACCAGCAAACTTAAGTTATGTACATAGCAACGATAATAGAATAACAGTAGGAAACAGCAACGAAGAAGACGAGTTCTGGGGTGAATCTATTATCATAACAAAACCTACAGGTGAAGATAAAATTTCTACAATGCAGATAGCAATAATAGCAGTAACTGCAGTTGCAGTATTAGGAGTAGGCATAATATTAATCAAAAAATTCGCATTAAAAAAATAGCATAAACTAAAATCAACAAAAGGGAACAGACCCCCTTTTGTTGATTTTTTTCTTTTTTTGGACGGACTAGATTTAGACAAGAAGGTTTTAGAGGCACTTTTCAAAATCTTGCACAGAGCCATATTGGCAGATTTGACATATTATGTAAAATATAGTAAAATAGATTAGGAAGCTTAAAAAGCTTTACTAAATTATTTTTGCGGAGGTACTCGTGATGAACGAAGTAAAAAGAAGAACGGCAGAGGCTATTTTGCAAATATGCCGGCAAAATGGTGTAACTCTTGATGAGTTGCTTGTGAGTAATGCTCAAGATAAAGCCATAAGCGATATTTTGCGAATATGCCGGCAAAATGGTGTGACTCTTGATGAGTTGCTTGTGAGTGATACTCAAGATGAAGCCAGAAGCGATATTTTGCAAATATGTCGGCAAAATGGTATGACTCTTGACGAGTTGCTTATGAGTGATACTCAAGATGAAGTCAGAAGCAATATGAAACCAATCAGTTACAACATTGAAAAACAAATTACCAGCATTTTGAAGGATTTTGGCATTCCAGCGCATATTAAAGGATATCGTTATATAAGGTATTCAATTATGTATGTGATACAAAACAAGGAAGCTCTTGAGTCGGTAACTGGGATTTTATATCCTGCTGTAGCAAAAGATGTAAATTGTCAAGTAAAAATTAACAAAAATTCTCATATTAAATTGAGCAATAATTCTCATATAGAGGAGTACTGGA
>CANRFS010000051.1 GCA_947629965.1 uncultured Clostridia bacterium | reverse complement strand
GGAATAATAGAATATCTAAATTTAAGAGAACCAATATACACAAAAACAACAAACTACGGTCACTTTGGAGACAAAGACTTACCATGGGAAAAAGTAGTAAAAATTTAAGACAAACAATAACCTGAAAATGTGAAACAAAACATATAAAAAACATTAAAAAAGTTTCACATTTTATAAATTTTATGTTATAATATATATATGAAATGAAACTAATAAAAAGTTTTATATTTTAAAGGAGAAATATATTATGGAAGAAAATATGGAAATTATGAGACTTCTTCAAAACAAACAGTTACTTGAACATGAATTGCAACTGCTTACTTATGGTTCTGTTGAAATAAGAGAAAAAGATTCAAATAAATATATATATGTACATTATAGAGAAGATGGATTAGCTCTAACCAAATATGTTGGAGAATATTCTGAAGAACTATATAACTTGGTATTAAACAATAGTATTAAGGCAAAAGAACTAAAAAAACAAATAAGAGAAATAAATAAAGAATTAAAACAATTGAATTATATTGAAAAAGAACTTTCCGAAAAAGTAAAACAAAATATAGATTTTGCAAAAAGACATTTAGTAGATACTATTTATAAACAAGCAATATTAGAAGGAGTTGCAACTACATTTGCAGATACAGAAAGCATTATTGAAGGTGGAAAAGTAAATAATATGACATCTGAAGATATTTTAAAGATAGTAAATTTAAAACATGCTTGGGAATTTATATTAAATAAAAATGTTATATTAAGTGATACTAATTTTGCATTATTGTGTGAAATCAACAAAATGGTAGAAGAAGGATTTTACTATTCAGCAGGAAAGGTTAGAAATGTTCCAGTAAATATTGGAGGAACAACTTGGAAGCCAGATTTACCAATTGAAAGTGCCATCAAAGAAGAATTAAAAGAAATTTTTGATAAAAAACTAGATGATATAGACAGAGCTATAGAACTTTTATTATATACAATGAAAAAACAAGTATTTATTGATGGAAATAAAAGAACATCAGTAATATATAGTAATCATTATTTAATTTCAAAGGGAAAAGGAATTATAGCAATTCCAGCAGAACTAACAGAAGAATTTAAAGATTTGCTTATTCCATATTATGAAGGGAAAGATGTAAAACAAATAAATAAATTTATTAAAGAAAAATGTTACATGAGTATATAGGTTAAAAAGTTAATATGTAAATAAAGAGATTATATAAAATATTACAAAAACCGGGTAAATACCTGTAACGGCAGATGAATTTAAGACATATAATATCACAGGAGTGAATTATATGTTAGATTTTATTACAAATGCTGTAATTTGGGTACTTGCGTTATATGGTTTAATAGAAATAATAAAAACTATATATTATATATGTACATGTACTAATTTAGAATCTGATGGTATATATTTTATAATTGCAGTAAAAAATCAAGAAGAAAAAATTGAAGGTTTCATGCGCTCAATTCTATTTAGAATATTATATGGAAAAGAAGAATGCGTAAAAAATGTTATAATAACAGATTTAGGCTCTAATGATAAAACAAAAGAAATAGCAAAAAAACTTGAGTCAGATTATAGCATTATAAATCTTATGGACTGGAAAAATTGCAAAGATTTAATAGACAATATGGATAAAAAATAATTTACATATAGCTTTATTTGTGTTATATAATTAGTATAAAGGAGAAAAATATTGGAATTAAAAGGACAGATTTCTGAAATTATATATCAAAATGAAGTGAATAGTTATACAATAGCAGAATTTGAAACAGATGAAAGTTTAGAAACAATAGTGGGCTATTTGCCTTTTATAAATAAGGGAGATAGCCTAAAATTAGTTGGAAATTTTGTAAATCATCCTGACTATGGAAAACAGTTTAAAATACAGACTTTTGAAAAAATAATGCCAGAAACTTTAGAAGCATTAGAAAAATATCTAGCAGGTGGAATAATAAAAGGAGTAGGTCCTGCAACAGCAAAAAGAATAGTTGATAATTTTAAAGAAGAAACAATAGCTGTTTTTAAATTTGAACCATATAAATTAGCAAATGTAAAAGGAATAACAAAAGAAAGAGCAATAGAAATTGCAAATGAATTTAACGAAAAATGGGAGCTATGGCAAATTGTAGGATTTTTAGAAAGATTCCGGAATAGCAAGTCAAAACAGCAAAAAAGTATATGAAGCTCTAGGTAAAGACGCAATAGAAAAAATAGAAGAAAATCCATATATATTAATAGATATTACATATGGTGTTGATTTTAAAAAAATAGATAAAATGGCAATGGATTTAGGCATATCAAAAGAAAATCCCAAAAGGATAGAAAGTGCAATAAAATATAGTTTAATTATTGCAAGCAATAATGGTAATTCTTGTGTAATATATGAAAATTTAGTTCAATTTGTGTCAGATTTATTAGGAATAGACCAAACCCAAATAGAAGAAGAAATTATAAACTTAAAAGCAAGTGAAGGAATTTATTTAGAAGAAAGAGAAGAAAAAAAATGGGTATATCTTAATGATTTCTATATTGCAGAAAAAAATGTAGCAGACAAATTAATTGCATTAGATGAAACCAAAAACATAAAAAAGATAAAGAATTTTGAGGCAGAGCTTGAAAAAGCAGAAGAAAAGCAAGATATAATATTATCAGAAGAACAAAGAGAGGCAATAAGTGCTGTAAATGATAATAATGTATGTATAATTACAGGAGGCCCCGGAACTGGTAAAACAACAATAATAAAAACAATAATAGATATTTATAAAACAAGAAAAATGAAAGTTGTACTTTGTGCTCCAACAGGAAGAGCTGCAAAAAGGATGCAAGAGCAGTCTGGTGAAGAGGCAACAACTATACACAGATTATTAGAAATAAGAAAGCAAGATGACCAAGCAGATTATTTATCAGTAGATTATCCAGTAGTTCCAATAGATGCAGATGTAGTAATAATAGATGAGATGTCTATGGTAGATATGTTTTTAATGAATCATATTTTAAAAGCAATTTACTTAGGAACAAAATTAATATTAGTTGGAGATGTAAATCAGCTTCCATCAGTAGGACCTGGTAATGTTTTACAAGACATAATAGAGTCAGATGTAATTACTACAATAGAACTAAATAAAATATTTAGACAAGCTGCAAAAAGTAAAATAATAACAAATGCGCACAGAGTAAATAATGGAGAAGGATTTATTGTAGCAGAAGAATCAAAAGATAAACTAAATGACTTCTTTTATATAAATGAAGTATCACAAGAAAAAATACTTAAAGACGTTATTTCCCTTTGCTCTGGAAGACTTCAAAACTATGGAGACTATGATTTCTTTAAGAATATACAAGTTCTTACCCCAACAAAAAAAGGAATGCTTGGTACAAAAGAACTAAATAAGGAGCTCCAAAATGTGCTTAACCCAAAAACAGATTTAGAAAAACAGCACGGAGGAAGAGTATTTAGAATAGGCGACAGAGTAATGCAAGTAAAAAATAATTATGATATCTATTGGGAAAAAGAAGTAGAAGATAAAATAGAAGCGGGAGCTGGAATTTTTAACGGAGAACTTGGTAGAATAAGTGCAATTGACGAAGACGAAAAACAAATTGAAGTAATGTTTGATGATGATAAAGTAGCATGGTACGATTTTACAAATCTTGATGAACTAGAACATAGCTACGCAATAACAATACATAAATCACAACGGAAGTGAATTTGATGTAGTAATACTTGCAATACCTCAAAGTTCGCCAATGCTACTTACAAGAAATCTACTATATACTGCACTAACTCGTGCAAAAGAACTTTTAATAGTTATTAGCAATAAAAATATTATTGATTTTATGATTCAAAATACAGATATAAAAAAGAGAAACACAGGACTCAAGTGCAAATTAAAAAAATAAAAGCGAAAAAATGTTCTGGAAATTATTGACAATAAAATTCTTCTAAGGTATAATCTTAGAAGAAAGTAAGGAGAAGCAGACATGTGGTTGCCACCAACAACACAGAATGGAGGTGGTGCTAATGATAGAAGATTATTTAATTACAATTATATACATACTTTTTAATGCGTTAATCGCATTAACTATATTAGCAGTTGCCTTAATTGTAGTACTAGCTATAATTTTGAGCAAACAACAATAAAAAACTAAAAAAGCACGTTTCTGCTCTTGCCAGGGTGAAATGTACTTTTTTAAATTACAACGGCAACCACATATTGTGGATCCTTATTTTCATATATTATAAAACATAATTTTAAATATGTCAAATATTTACAGCAATTTTAAAGGAGTAATAAATGTTAGATTTAAGTAAAGATGTAAAGTTCATAAAAGGAGTAGGACCTGCAAGGGCAAAACTTTTAAATACTTTAGGTATATTTACTTTAGAAGATTTAATAACATATTTTCCAAGAGATTATGAAGATAGAGGAAAACCAAGGAATATTGCAGAATTAGAAGATGGAGAAGAAGCTCTTATTGAGGCTATATGTGTTTCAAAAATGATGGAAAAAAGAATCAGAAGAAACATGGTTATATACAAGCTATCTGTAAGAGATGAAACAGGTTTATGCCAAATTACTTGGTTTAATCAAGGCTACTTAAAAAACAGATTTAAACTTGGCCAAAGCTATAAATTTTATGGAAAAGTAAAGAAAAGAATTGGATTTATAGAAATGAATTCACCAGTATTTGATGATGAAAGCACAAATAAAAATACTGGTAAAATAATTCCATTATATCCACTTACATATAATCTATCACAGAATGTAATAAGACAAATCATAGAAAATGGACTAAAAGAAATAAATGAGAATTTGGAAGAAACTCTGCCTAGTTATTTAATAGATGAATATAAATTAGATGATATTAACAAAGCAATACACGATATACATTTTCCAAAAAAATTTGAAGAATACAATAAAGCTAAAAAAAGATTAGTATTTGAAGAATTACTAGTTATGCAACTTGCACTTCTTAATTTAAAAAATAAATATAGCGCAAATAAAAAAGGAATAAGATTTGATAAAAATGTTAAAATGCAAGATGTAATAGAACAGTTACCATTTAAACTTACAAAAGCACAAACAAGAGTATTAGAAGAAATAGACAATGATATGGAGAGAGAAACTCCTATGAATAGACTACTTCAAGGAGATGTTGGTTCACGGAAAAACAGCAGTATCAATAGTTGCAGCATACAAAGCAGTAAAATCAGGGTATCAAGTGGCTGTAATGGCACCTACTGCAATACTTGCAAAGCAACATCTAAAAAATTTTGAAGATATTTTATCAAGGTTTAATATAAAATGTGAGTTATTAGTAAGTGGAATTAGCAAAAAACACAAAGAAGATATTTTAGCAAGACTTCAAAATGGAGAAATAGATATTTTAATAGGTACACACAGCTTACTTGAAGAAAATGTTGTATTCAAAAATTTAGGACTCGCAGTAACAGATGAACAGCATAGATTTGGGGTAAGACAAAGGGGAACAATTAATAATAAAGGTGAAAGCCCCGATGTATTAGTTATGACTGCAACTCCAATACCAAGAACACTTGCACTTATTCTTTATGGAGATTTGGATATTTCTATAATAGACGAGCTTCCACCGAATAGAAAAAAAATAGACACATTTGCAGTAACAAGAGGAATGGAGGAAAGAGTAAATAACTTTATAAAAAAACAACTAGATGAGGGAAGACAATGCTATATAGTTTGTCCATTAGTAGAAGAGTCAGAGGATATAGATGCAAAATCTGTATTAGAACTATTTGATAAATATAAACAAATATTTAGTGGATATTCTGTAGAATATCTACACGGAAAACTAAAACCTAAAGAAAAAGACGAAATAATGGAGAAGTTCAAAGATGGTAAAATACAGGTTTTAATTTCAACAACTGTTATAGAAGTTGGTGTAGATGTTCCAAATAGTAATATTATGGTAATAGAAAATGCAGAAAGATTTGGACTTGCAACTCTTCACCAATTAAGAGGAAGAGTAGGACGCGGAAGTTATAAATCATATTGTATATTAAAATATCAAGGAAATAGTGAAAATATTAGACAAAGAATGAAAGTTATGACAGAAACTAATAATGGATTTATAATTTCTGAAAAGGATTTAGAGCTTCGTGGCTCAGGAGAATTCTTTGGGACAAGACAGCATGGGCTTCCAGAACTTAAAATTGCAAATTTATTTGAAGATGTTGAAATGCTAAAATCCATCCAAAGTGTAGCAATTAAGATTATGGAAGATGATCCAAATTTAGAAAAAGATAAAAACGTACAATTAAAAATGCAAATTCAAAATAAATTTAAAGATAGAATTGAAATATAAAACAAGACTAGAATTGCATTCTAGTCCTGTCCATGCCCTAAGATTTTTCCATATATACCTTACCGTTTTGGAGATATATTAGAAATAAATCTTTTTTAGAAGCATCTAAGATATTTAGAACTTCCTTAGGTAAGAAAAATCGTCCCTTGTCATCTAACTTCCGAAATGCAAACACCTTTGCTTCGTCTGAAAGGCTCGGATTCAGTAACAAAATTCGATTGTTGTCATAACACAATGCTATTTTGTTATCGAAGAAACTGTCCCGGAAATCGATAGGAATGGTTAATCTTCTTTGTCCATCAAGTTTAGGCATGTTTTACCCTCCTTAAAAATTAGAGTAACATAATTATAACATAAAGTATAGAAAAATACAAATTTTAAGAAAAGAGGTGATAAAATGAATCAGGTTAAAATAGGAAAAGTGTACAGACATTTTAAAGGAAATTATTATTTTGTAGAAGATGTAGCATTAGATTCTGAAACAAAAGAAAGAATGGTTATATACAAACCAATATATGATAGACAAGATTCTAAAATTTGGGTAAGAAAAGAGTCTATGTTTTTAGAAGAAATAGATGCAAGTAGAAAAGATAATATAACAGGTCAAAAATATAGATTTGAGTTAGCAGAAGATTTAGAAAAAGATTATACAAAATAGCTGTATAAAATCACCTTTTTTACTAAAAATAGTTAAGAGGTGATTTTTATATGATAAATTTTAATACAGATATGGCTGATGAAAGAAGAGATATTTTTAAGAAAGCAAATAAATTAGATGAAATACCAGGAGTTGAAACGGAAACCATTGATGAAGGAGATAATATAAAAACAAACAGAGTAAAAATTACAGATAAACAAGGGGAAGAATCAATAGGAAAGCCAATTGGCACATATATTACAATTGATATAAAAGATTTAAAAGTTGCAGAAGAAGCGGAAATACAAAAGGCATCAGAAATAGTTACAAAAGAACTAAAAGAACTTATAAATAAACATGTAGAAAAGGAAGGAGATATTTTAGTTGTAGGACTTGGAAATATATATGTAACGCCAGATTCACTTCGGACCAAAAGTAGTTTCTGAAATAGATATTACAAGACATTTAATTAAATATGCACCACAATATTTAGACGAAAATGCAAGACCAGTAAGTGCAATAGCACCAGGAGTACTTGGAACAACTGGTATAGAGACAATGGAGGTAATTAAAGGAATTGTAGATAATATTAAACCAAAACTTATAATAGTCATAGATAGTTTAGCATCAAAAAGTATAGAAAGAATAAGTAGTACAGTACAATTATCAGATACAGGAATTGTTCCAGGAGCGGGAGTAGGAAATAAAAGAAATGAAATAAGTGTAAATACTGTTGGGGTTCCAGTAATTGCAATAGGTGTGCCAATGGTAGTAGATGCAGCAACAATTGCAGCAGATAGTATAGATATATTCATAGAAAAATTGCAGGATGAAGGAAACTCTAATGAATATTTAAACAAATTAAAAGATGAAGATAAATATGGTATTATAAGGGATGCGTTGATTCCTAAGGAATATAACTTAATAGTAACACCAAAAGAAATAGATGATTTAATAGAAAATATGAAAGATGTTGTAGCAAGAGGAATAAATTTTTCATTGTAAAATATTGCCATAAATTTATATAGATGATATAATTCTCTTAAGAAAGGAGAGATTTATCATGAGTATAAAATACAATGTAATGATACAAAAAGAAGAAGACTGGTATGTAGCAAAATGTTTAGATAACAGTGTAGCATCACAAGGAAAAACAATAGAAGAAGCATTAAAAAATTTGAAAGAAGCTATAGAACTGTTTAATGAAACAGAAGAACCAGTTAAACCAAAAGAGATTTTTATAACAACATTGGAGGTGGCAATATGAGTTCAAAATATCCAATATTGTCACCAAATCAGATAATAACTGCATTGTCTAAAGTTGGCTTTGAAAAAATATCACAAAAAGGCAGTCATGCAAAATATAAAAATTTGAAAACACAAAGAATTTATATAATTCCAATGCACAAAGAAATAGCAAGAGGAACACTAAAAAGCATCTTAGAACAAGCAGATGTAGAATTAGAAACATTTTTAAATCTTTTGTAATTTAATTCATTTAATCAAATAAATTCCATAAATCAATAATAAATGAATAGGATAGAATAAATATAGTAAGTACTTGGTATCTTTACCTTTTTTACCATTATATAAGTTAATAAATATAATAGGAATAATTGTGCAAATAAACAAATAGAAATACACATAATACAAGCCATATTGTAAAACAGGTATAATGTATTTAATGGCAGTAGCCAAAATAAAAGCAATTGAAGCAAGTGAAATATTGTTTTTGAAAATATAAAATAATAGAATAATTGCAACACCATAGAAGCCGTAATCACAATAGCAAAATTCTGCAATAAAACCAATTGCAATTGATAAAATTATTGCAATAGATTTATATTTTGATTTATCATAAATATAAATACAGGCAAGTCCTAAAAGTAATGTAAAGAATATATTTAGCTCAAAGTCATTAGAAACAAGTTTATAAAAAAGCATAAAAGGAATTTGAGAGATAAGGGCAAATATAAATAATCTTAAAAAATATTTTTTAAGATTTTTTGTATGTATATAGCCCTCTGATATTTGAAAAGCAAATATAGGAAAAGCTATTCGACCTATATAATTAAAAAATGAAAATTTGCCAAAGATTGCATATCCAATATGATCTATAAACATTGTTATAATTGCAATTAGTTTTAAAACAAATGAACTCATAATAATCTCCATATATTTTTAATTTATTATATATCATATTAAATAAGATATTGCAAATCATTGTTTGAGCGTCTGGACGTGAGGAAAAAATTTATTTCGCAGAAATGGGATTTTTTCCTCCGTCCTAGCGAATTGA
>CANRFS010000050.1 GCA_947629965.1 uncultured Clostridia bacterium | reverse complement strand
GTAGATGGTGTAAATGTAAAAGACGTTCCTCAAAAGGAACTTAGAAAAAGAATAGGATTTGTACCACAAAAGGGAATATTATTCTCAGGAACAATTGAATCAAACATTAAATATGGGGATGAAAATATTTCTGATGAACAGATGCAAAAAGCAGCAGATATAGCACAAGCAACAGACTTTATAGAAAGAAAAGAAAAGGGATTTGCCTCTGAAATATCACAAGGTGGAAACAATGTATCAGGAGGACAAAGACAACGTTTATCAATTGCAAGAGCTTTGGCAATAGATCCAGAAATCATAGTATTTGATGACAGCTTCTCAGCATTAGATTTTAAAACAGATAGCAAATTAAGAGAAGAATTAGCAAAACAAACTAAAGGAAAAACAGTTATAATTGTTGCTCAAAGAATAAGCACAATTTTAAATGCAGACCAAATAATAGTATTAGATGAAGGAAAAATTGTAGGAAAAGGAACACATAAAGAATTAATGAAAAATTGTGAAGAGTACAAAGAAATAGCTATGTCACAATTATCAGAAGAAGAACTAGGTGGAAAGGAGGAATAAATTATGCCAGGACCAATGAGAAGACAGCAAGGCGCAGTGCAAAAGGCCAAGAATTTTAAGGGAACAACAAAAAAGCTAATTAAAGATTATTTATCAAAATATAAAATAGCAATAACAGTAGTTATAATATTTGCAATAGGAAGCACAATTTTTAATATAGTTGGACCAAAAATATTAGGAAATGCTACAACAGAGATTTTCAATGGAATTGTTGGAAAATTATCTGGAGGAGCAGGAATTGACTTTTCAAAAGTTGCAAGTATTTTACTTACATTACTTGGATTTTATATAATGAGTGCAGTATTTGGATTAATACAAGGATTTACGATGACATCAGTTGCACAAAAATTAACATATAAATTGCGTAATGATATTGCAGCAAAGTTAAATAAATTGCCAATGAAATACTTTGATAAGAAAACTAATGGAGAAGTATTATCTATAATTACAAATGATATAGACACATTATCACAAAACTTAAATCAAAGTATTACACAAATTATAACGTCAATTTGTACATTAATAGGAATTATAATAATGATGCTATCAATTAGTGTTGTAATGACAATTATTTCATTTGTTATATTCCCTATATCGGTAATAATAGTAAAAACAATAGTAGGAAGGTCTCAAAAATATTTTAAAAGACAACAAGAATATCTAGGACATGTAAATGGTCAAGTTGAAGAAATATATGGAGGACACACTATTGTAAAGGCATTTAATGGAGAAGAAGCAGCAATAAAAGAATTTAAAAAAGCAAATAAAGAATTATATACATCTGGATGGAAATCACAATTCTTATCTGGATTAATGCACCCATTATTAATGTTTATTGGAAACTTAGGATATGTTGCTGTGTCAGTAGTAGGTGGATATTTAGCTGTGCAAGGAACAATAACAGTAGGAAATATTCAAAGTTTTATACAATATAATAAGAGATTTACACAACCAATTGAACAAATAGCGCAAGTATCTGCAATGCTACAAGCAATGGTTGCAGCAGCAGAAAGAATATTTGAATTCTTAGAAGAGGAAGAAGAAGTAAAAGAAGCAGATAATAATATAGATACATCTAAATTAAAAGGAAATGTAGAATTCAAAAATGTTCATTTTGGTTATGATGAAGATAGAATTATAATAAATGATTTCAGCAGTAAAATTAAAGAAGGCCAAAAAATTGCAATAGTTGGACCAACAGGTGCAGGAAAAACTACTATGGTAAAACTATTAATGAGATTCTATGATGTAAATAGTGGCGAGATTTTGGTAGATGGGCATAATATAAAAGATTTCAAACGTGGAGATTTAAGAAAAATGTTTGGAATGGTACTTCAAGATACATGGCTATTTGGAGGAACTGTAAAGGAAAATATTAAATATGGTAACCCAGATGCAAGTGATAGCGAAGTTATAGAAGCAGCAAAGGCAGCACACGTTAATCATTTTATAAAAACACTCCCAAAAGGATATAATTCTGTATTAAACGAAGAATCTAGCAATGTATCGGCAGGACAAAAACAATTGCTTACAATAGCAAGAGTAATACTTGCAAATCCTAAAATTTTGATATTAGATGAAGCAACAAGTTCAATAGATACAAGAACAGAAATTCAAATTCAGTCAGCAATGGATAATTTAATGAAGGGAAGAACGAGTTTTATAATAGCACATAGATTATCTACGATAAAAAATGCAGACTTAATCTTGGTAATGAATCACGGAGATATTGTAGAACAAGGAACACACGAAGAGTTACTTGCAAAAAATGGATTCTATGCAGATTTATATAATAGCCAGTTCGATGCAGAAGAAGCAAGTTAATTATTATTTATAGAGAAAGTCTAAAATGACTTTCTTTTTTTTATTATATATGTTAGTATAAATAAAAAAGAGAGTTACAAAATGGAATATAAATGATGACATAAGCAAAACAAAGGAAAATAATCATAGAAAGTTGGGTTTTTTATAATGAAAAAGAATTTAACAAAATTAACTATAATATCTATTGTATGTGGGATTGTATCAATAATGCTTTGTTACTTTACAATTAAATATATATCTTCACCTTCTTTCGAAGAATCTTACGAAGAAGTAGTAAACGAGATAGGAGATGATTCAGGAGTAGGGAAGTTAATTGGAATACCAATTGCAGGGGTAGCAAAACTTGGTATAGTTATATTGGGTGTATTTATCTTATTAATACCGAGTGCTATTATATTTATAATAATATTATTACAAATCATAGCAAGATTGATGCAAATAGGAAATGAAAAAAAGTGGAAAAATACTACGAGCAAAATACTTACATATATTTCAATGGTTATACAAATATTTTTAAGTATAATATTATTATTTTATATATTCAGCAATCTTAAAGTAAATAAAGTATTGTTAATAATAGCTTTTATTATAAATGTAATATGTATAATTACATTTATAATAGAATTAAAGAAAATAAGAAGTCTAACAGCTACAGAAGCTAAGGAATAATATATAAGGAGAATTATATGTTTGATAAAAAAGAAAAATGCACAAGCATTGTAGAAGGGAAAATTGTTTCATTCGAATCAAAAGGATCAGAACATGGATCTATTATAACTGTAGAATATGAAATTGATAATGTAAAATATCAAATAAAAGAAACAGTAAAATTGAAAATAAGTGTTATAAAACTGGGATTTATACCTATAGGACAAAGAGCAGAACCAAAGATAAATACAGAAGTAGGTTCTGTTATACAAGTAAAATATAATCCAGATAATCCAAATGAAGCTTATATAGTAGGAAATGATGGACTAATAAATTGTTGCTAAAAAAATATTTCATAATGTAGTTGATATAAATTTGTATGATAGAGAATATATCCGCTTTAACAATTTTGTTAAATCGGCTTATAAATTATAATAATTAGGGCAGATAATTAGTTGAAAATTATCTGTCCATTATGTTATAATTCAAACAATAATTTATGGAGCTGATAATATATGAAACTTTTTTACACATTAAATTGTATTATAATAAAAAGGTGATGTTATGAAAAAGAAAATAATTTTATTTATAGTAATTATTGTTGCACTAGTATTATTAGTACCAATTCCATTTAAATTAAAAGACGGAGGAAGTATTGAATTTAAGGCATTGCTTTATACTATAACGAAATATCACAAACTTGATATGGAATCAGAAACAGGTTTTAAAGATGGACTTGGAATAAAAATATTAGGAATGGAAGTTTATAATAACTTAAATGAAAATGAAATCCACAAAAAAGAGAGTGAGAAAACAGATATTCCTGATGCTGTAATGATAGATGGAAAAATTTATTATAGTACAGGAGAAAAAAGCACAATTACAGGACGTTGCGGTAATATGGATGGATATATTTCTTCTACTGTTGAAAATGGAAGTTTACCAACAAAAAATGATGAGTCAAATTTTGGTACAGATTTTGGATATCAAAGAGTTAAGACAGATGAAATAGAAGTATTCATGAATGGAGATTTTATTGTATTTAAGGTCGAAGAAAAAGACTAATTTTAATAGAATAAATTATTTAAAAACAAGAACAATAGTTAATGATAGAAGTTGTAAATTATTAACTTTTATGATAGTATAAAGAAAAAATTAAAGGAGGGTTTTTAATGAGAAAAGATATAAAAACTACAGAAGCAATATTTCCAATGCCGGTATTGATGGTCGCAACATACAATGAAGATGGAAGTGTTGATGTAATGAATGCAGCATGGGGAACTATGCTATCAAGAGACCAAGTTATATTAAATTTAACAGAAACACACAAAACGGTAAAAAATATCAAAGAGAGAAATTCATTTACGGTAAGTATCGCAGATAGTAAACATGTTGTAGAAGCAGATTATTTTGGTATGGTATCAGGGAATAATACTCCAAATAAATTTGAAAATAGTGGATTAACAGTAATGAAATCACAAAAAGTAGATGCACCAATTATAAATGAATTTCCAATATGTTTAGAATGTGAATTTATAGAGTACCAAAATGATGAGTATGGAGCAGGAGTTATTGGAAAAGTAATTAATGTTACTGCAGATGAAAGTGTAATGAATGGAGATAAAGTAGACGTTTCAAAAGTAAATGCGATAGCTTTTGATCCATATACACATGGATATTATAAAGTTTCAGAAAGAGTAGGAGAAGCATTTAGAGACGGAATGCAAATTAAAAAATAAGTAAATAAAAAATCAAAGAGAAGCAATATTGTTTCTCTTTGATTTTTTTTAATTTTATGATATTATCTCAATACAACAAAAAAATTATAAATCTAAGGAGGAAAAAGGTCGAGATGTTCGGCTGTTAGTTATATGGATAATAAAAAGGATTGGGAAGAATTAGAAAAATGGAATAATGAAAGAATGGAAAAAGATAAAGAAAAATTTGGCTCTTATTTAGATAATCATGATGACAAAAGCGTTGATAAAATGGTAAAAGGGTTAAATATAATGACTATAGGATTTAAGATAATAAAATATCTCTTAATTATAACAATTACAGTTATTGCAGTTATATTTACAAGTATGGCAATTTCTAATTTGAATTCCCATACCACAGTAGATGTTTATAATACTATTAAAGATAAATATAAAATGAAAGTAAATACTATTTCTGAAGATATAGATGATAAAAAAGATGGAATCTATAAACTAGAAGTTAAAGATAATAGCAATATAAAATTTACAGCTATAAAAAAAGGAAATCAGTTGCAAGAAGATTTATCGGATAATTCTCATAAATATTATTTTGAATCATGGGATAATCCTAATAAAAATGTTTTTACAGTAGTTGAAAATTATAATAATAATTTATTAGAATATCAAACATATATAGAAATAGATAATGAAGAAGAACTAAAAGAAAGCATGAAATTAATTAATGAACTTATAAATACTTGTGGAAATGAGAACTTCTATTTAACATGGAATATATATTTAAAAAAGGGAGAATATAGAATTTATCCATATGAGGGAAGCGGAACATCAAATGAAGAAGCTACTCAAAAAGCAATAGAAAAGTATAATAGTTATTTTAAATAAAATTATAGTATAATGCCATATACTTGAAATTATTTACCTTCTGTTATATAATCACAACAAAATAAAATTATTATTTGGTAAGGAAGATAGTATATGTGGCTTGCAATAAAAAGAGGTAGTATAGTTGTACTAGGATTATTGTTACAAATATTACTAAGTTTATTTATATATCTAAAACTAGGTGAATACTTACATATTATTCGAATATTGTACGGAATTTTTAGTGTATTAATAGTACTTGCAATTGTAAAAGGTAGTAAAAGACTAAGTAGTGACTTAATATGGATTATTGTAATAATGCTATTTCCACTAATAGGAACACTTTTATTTATAATACTAAATAAAAGTAAAAACAACAGTAAAATATTAAAAAATATTAATAAAAATATAAAAGACGGACAAAAATATTTAGTTCAAGATGAAAATATAGGAAGAGAAATACAGCAGCAAAATTTGGGACAATTGCGATATATTAGCGAGTTTGCAGGATTTCCTGTAACAAAAAACAATGAAGTAAAGTATTATCCACTAGGAGATGATGTATTTCCTGTAATGCTTGAAGAATTAAAAAAGGCAGAAAAATTTATCTTCATGGAATATTTTATTATTAACAAAGGCCAAATGTGGCAACAAATATTGGATATCTTAAAGGAAAAAGCAAAGCAAGGCGTTGATGTTAGAGTAATGTATGATGATATGGGATCTATTGCAATGCTTCCAGAAAGTTTTCCTAAAGAGCTTGAAAAAGACGGAATAAAATGTATTTTATTTAATAAATTATCTCCATTTTCAGGTATTATTATGAATAATAGAGACCATAGAAAAATGACAATTATAGATGGGCATACAGTATTTTCAGGAGGAATAAATATTTCAGACGAATATATAAATGTAAACAGCAAATATGGACATTGGAAAGATAATGGAATTATGATTAAAGGAGAAGCGGTTTGGAATTTTACGGTAATGTTTTTGGAAATGTGGAATGCTTTTAGAAATGAAGATGAAGATTATACAAAATACAAATATGAATTTAAAAATCAATATTCAGAAAATGGATTTGTTGTACCTTACGGGGAAAGCCCATTAGATGCTGAAATTACAGGAGAAGATGTATATTTAAACATTATAAACCAAGCCAAAAAATATGTTTATATTTATACACCATATTTAATAATTGATACAGATGTAATTAACAGTTTAGTTTTAGCAGCAAGAAGGGGTGTAGATGTTAGAATCGTTGTTCCAGGAATACCAGATAAAAAATTAGTTTACGATGTAACAGAGTCATATTTTTATACATTAATAAAAGGTGGAGTTAAAATATATACTTATACACCGGGATTTGTTCATAGTAAAGTATTTGTTTCAGATGATGAAATTGCAACAGTTGGAACAATTAATATGGATTATAGAAGTTTGTATTTACATTTCGAATGTGGAATTTATATGAAAGATACAAATATAATAACAGATGTAAAACAAGATATAATGAGTACTATAAATGTATCTCATAAAGTAACACTTGAAGAATCTAAAAGTGGAATTATAAAAGGAATGTGGCAAGCAATCTTAAGAGTATTTGCACCACTTATGTAGTATAGGAGGAGATAGAATGAATTTATATGAAGATTTAAAATGGAGAGGATTAATACAAGATATAAGCGATGAAGAATTAATAAACAAATTAAACAATGAGAAGTTGACATTTTATATAGGAACAGATCCAACAGCAGATAGTATGCACATAGGACACTATTCATCATTTTTAATTTCAAAAAGGCTTGCAAAATATGGACATAAACCTATTTTATTAGTAGGAGGAGCAACAGGCTTAATTGGAGATCCTAAACCAACTGCTGAAAGACCAATGATTACAAAAGAGGAAGTTCAGCACAACATAGAAGGATTAACTAAACAAGCAAAAGAAATATTTGGATTTGAAGTAGTCAATAATTATGACTGGATAAAAGATATAAATGTTATAGATTTTCTAAGAGACTATGGAAAATACTTCAATGTAGGATATATGCTAGCAAAGGATAAAGTAAAATCAAGGATGGAAACAGGTATTACATATGCAGAATTTTCATATATGATTTTGCAAGCACTAGATTTCTTACATTTATATGAAACAAAAGGATGCGTGCTTCAAGTTGCAGGATCAGACCAATGGGGAAATATAACATCTGGAATAGAATTAATTAGAAGAAAAACAGATAAAACTGCTTATGGAATGGTTATGCCTTTAGTTACTGATTCTAACGGAGTTAAATTTGGAAAAACAGAAGGAAATGCGTTATGGCTTGATAAAAATAAAACATCAAGTTATGAATTATATCAATACTTAATTAATCTTGAGGATTCAATGATAATAAGCTATTTAAAGAAACTAACATTTTTAAGTAAGGAAGAAATAGAAGAAATAGAAAAAGTACACAACGAAAAACCAGAATTAAGAGAAGCCCATAAAATACTTGCAAGAGAAATAATAACAGACTTGCACGGAAAAGAAGAATATGAAAAAGCAATTAGAATTAGTGAAGCTCTATTTAAAGGTAATTTTAGCAAGTTATCAAATGAAGAATTGGAAGAAGCATTTAAAGGAAATGAAGTAAAAAACATAGAATTAAATAAAAACATAGTAGATGTTTTAGTAGATATGGGTGTTGCACAAAGTAAAAGACAAGCAAGAGAATTTATTTCAAATAACAGTATAGAAATAAAAGGCGAAAAAGTAAATGATTTAGAAAGAACAATTGATAATACTTACCTTACAAATAATACTTATTTAATAATAAAAAGAGGAAAAAAGAATTATTATATAGGTAAGGCAAATATGTAAATAATAAATTAAATATGTTATATAAATTATAAAAAATCATTGACAAATTACAAAAGATTAAAGATAATGTGATAAAAGGAGGAAGGAAAATGAAAAAAATATTAAAATTTAGTTTAGCTATTTTACTTATCATTTCACTAGCATTTCTTATTACAGGCTGTGGAACAAATAACGAAGGAAAAGGAGCAGATTCTAAAATATACAAAATATTAAACAACACTTTTTCTAGTGGAGACTATATTGTTACTTTAGAAGGAGACGTAGATATAGGCGAAGGATTAGAAAATGGAGTAATAACTCTAGCAACACGAGGAGAAGACATATATATGGATATTGATGCAACGAGTGACCACATGAGTATTATGTATAAAGATGATACAACTTATGTAATTTCTCATGCAGATAAAATGTATATGACATCAGAAGGAAAAGATGAAGAATTGTTTGAAGAAGATGATAATCTTGCTATATTTTCTGTAGAAGATTTAAATGCTATGTCAGAAGCACATTATACAACAGGAAAAGAAGCTGTCGATGGTACGGAATATGATTATGAAGAGTTTAAAGATGAAGAAACAGGAGTATCAGACAAATATTATTTTTCTGGGGAAGATTTAATTTATATAAAAACAACTAATGAAAATGGTGAAGAAGATGTTATGAAAGTAATAAAGCTATCTTCAGAAGTTGATGATAATATATTTAATGTTCCAGAAGGATATGAGAAGTTTTAAATATAAAAACGATTGATAAAAAGAAAATGAGAAATATCTCGTTTTCTTTTTGTTTGCCCGCCATGGGCGGACTCTAACGGGTGAAAGTCCCGAATGCACCTAGGCGACGAGGAAGCAT
>CANRFS010000049.1 GCA_947629965.1 uncultured Clostridia bacterium | reverse complement strand
AATATCCATACGACTATGTGGCATGGGGATTAGATATGAATGATATAGATAGTACTATTGAATCTTCAGGGAATGGAGCAGTATATCTATGTAAACACTTTTATGATGACAAACAGGAGCAGGTTAATGTAACACCTACTTTATGTTATGGTGTACAGTGGGATGCAGTTTTAGACTTTATAAAAAATGAAAAAGACGTATCTAACAGTACCTCTTGGGGAAACTATAGGGATAATGCTTGGACAATAGATAGAGATGAAGCTAAATATTCAACTGATAATGGAGCAACTTGGAATCAATTGACGAACAAAACAAAATCTAGTTCAGAGAGTATTTTATTAACAACCGGAGCAAGTGATAATTTTGCAGCGAAAAATATATATGATATTGCAGGTAATTGCTTTGAATGGACGTTTGAGTCGTATTCTACGAACTTCAGAGTTGGTCGTGGCGGTTACTGCAGAAACTACGGTTCCAGCCTTCCAGCATCTCACCGCTACACCGGCTACCTCATTCCGAACAGCACCTACAGCAGCTCTTCTTTTAGGCCTGCACTTTACATCAAAAACTAAGTTTTTGATGTAACCGTAGGTCTGAACCCTAATAGTATTAAAGAAATCTATTCTTTCCTAAAAAATTTTTAGGTAAACATGTATCAATAAAATGTGTATTAGTAAGATTCTGAAAATACACATTTTATGCTTTTATAAAAAATTACGAAAATAGGGGAAAAATGAACGAAATATTTATAATTTGTTTCGTAATCGCTCCAATAAGTAAAATTGTTGTACTTTGGCGAAAACATTGGCAAATAACTGTAAAATGTATAAATTAAGTTAATATTCATATAATAATTAATGTCAAATATAATTTGACAGGTTAAATATTATATGTTAAAATATATTTAACTTAACCCATTGCTATTAAATAGTAATGCGGGAGTCTAAAATGACATTGGAGAGTTCAAAAGCAACTCTCCTCTTTATTTGGTAAAAAACTTAATTATTTGTTCGTCAATTAAATCAAGACTTTTGTTTGATAAACGTACATTTTTTAAAACAACATCATAAAATATTCTTTGCTTACTGATTGTCGTAATTTGATTAATTAAAACTATACTTTCTTTTTTGTATTGATTAATACTTTTTCCTAATTGGTCTATATATTTCATTTCTTTTGAAATAGATTCTTGTATAGATTTTGGGATTTCTTCTAAACCATCTAATTTAGTTAATAATTTATTTAATCTTTTATTTTCTTTCTGAATATTTTGATTAAGAATATCATAAAGCTCATTATTTAAATTTACACAAGACTTAGGATATTTTTTGTTTTCTTTTTTAGATGTTAATGGTACAATATTCAACACTCCATTTTTTGGGTTATCCTTTTTATTTAATACAACGCAATAATGTAAACCGCCTAATTCGCTACCTATATTAAATCCTAAATTAACTTTTATTATGTCACCTCTATGAAATACACCAGATTTAGTAACATCAAAGTCTCTTTCCTGATCATGATAAACTGCGTAATCATATATCCAATATGCTAATAATTCACTTTTTTTGTATTCGCTCAATTCTATATGTTTTAAAAAAGACAAATCTAATCTGTTTAAAGATTTATCTTTATGAATAATTGCATTGTTTTTTATTTCGATTTCATCTTCATCCATAATATTAACTCCTTGTATTTATATATAGCAATATTGTATCAAACATTTGTTCTAAGTTCAATAATTATTGAAAATTATTTTCTAAAATATAACTTATTGAATAATATATATATGGTGATTTTATGTTTGATTTACATTATGATTTATTAACATACATATATATGAATAAAAATAATTTAGAAGAAGTAAAAATGCACATTGATAAAATTTTTAGGAACAACATAACTGGTGGAATATTTAATCTGTTTTATATGTCTCCTAAAGAAATGCAAGAAGAATTAGAAATAAAAAAAGAAGAAATTGATATAATTAAAAATTTAGAAGAAGTGAAAAAATTAATTAACAAAAAAAGCTTAATACCCTCAAATATAAAATATATTTTTGGAATAGAAGGATTAGATTATTTGAGTAATATAAGTGATATAGATAAATTATATGATTTAGGCGTAAGAAGTGTAAATATAGTATGGAATAATGATAATAAATTTCGGCGGAGGAGCAAGGGGAGAAGAAACTAGAGGTTTAACTGAGTTAGGAGTAGAATTAGTAAAAAAATTAGTAGATAAAAAAATTGCAATAGATTTATCACACACAAATGAAAAAACTTTTTTTGATATAGTAGAATTATGTAGTGCATTAAAAGCCTATGGAAAAGCTCCAATAGTATTTGCTTCACACTCAAATGTAAAAGCAATATGTAATCATGCAAGAAATTTAACTGACAAGCAAATTATGAAAATTAAAGAATTAGATGGTGTAATTGGAGTAGTTGGAGTAAAGCCATTTTGTATAAATGAAAAACATTTTTCTAAAGGAAATAAAAAATATCAAAAAGCATATGTTGAACATATTAAATATCTAATAAAACTATTGGGAGATTCAAATAATATATGTGTATCTACAGACGATATGACTTATTATAAAACAAATAAAAGATATTATAAGCATTTTAATGTATTTAAGCAAGAACAAGCAAAAAAGAAAATAGAAAAATTATTTTTATCAAACGAATTAACAAAAAAAGATGTGGAAAAAATATTATATAGGAATTTTGAAGATAAAATTTTACAAAGACTATAAAAGTATGATATAATATCTGCTGGAAATAAACATAAATAGAAAGAGGTTAAAATGGGATTTTTTGATAAATTAAAAAACGGCCTAGGAAAAACCAAAAATTCTATGGCAGATAAAATGAATAATGTGTTTAGCACTTTTAGAAAAGTTGATGAAGAGCTATTAGAAGAATTAGAAGAAATATTAATTATGTCTGATATAGGTGTAGATACATCTGTAGAAATAATAGGCAAACTAAGAGATAGAGTAAAAAAAGAAAAAATAACAGATGAAGAAGGTGTAAAGACTGCACTAAAAGAAGAAATGAAAAAAATACTTGATGAAACTCCAAATGATTTAGATCTATCTAAAAAACCAACAGTAATTTTAGTAGTAGGTGTAAATGGAGTAGGAAAAACTACTTCAATAGGGAAAATAGCAAATAGAATAAAAAAAGAAGGCAAAGAAGTTATAATAGCAGCAGCAGATACATTCAGAGCAGCAGCAGTTGAACAAGTAGAAATATGGGCAAAAAGAAGTAATTCTAAATTAATAAAGAGACAGGAAGGAACAGATCCAGCATCTGTAGTTTATGATGCAATACAAGAACTAAAAAAAGACGGAGCAGATGTATTAATATGTGATACAGCAGGAAGACTTCATAATAAAAAATATCTAATGGATGAATTATTAAAAATAAAAAAGGTAATAGATAAAGAATTGCCAAATGCAAATAAAGAGGTATTATTAGTATTAGATGCGACAACTGGTCAAAATGCTATTATGCAGGTACAAGCTTTTAAAGAAACAGTAGATATAACTGGACTTGTATTAACTAAGCTAGATGGAACTGCAAAAGGTGGAGTCGTTTTAGGAATAGTTAGCGAAAATAAAATACCAATAAAATTTATTGGCGTTGGGGAACAAATAGATGATATGGAAATTTTTAATTCCGAAGATTTTGTAAATGCAATTATTTAATGGGGGTAAGTTAAATGAAAAAAAATAAGAAAAGAGTAATATTAGTAATAGCATTTTTAATACTATTTGCAATATACTTAGGAATAACTTTAAGGGGAGAATATTTAAAAACGTTAGAAATTGGACAAGAATATTTATCAGTATTTAAACAAAACATAAAGTTTAAAGTAGCTGTAGTTCTTATAAATTTCATTGTATTATACATAGCAACATATATAACAACGAAATTTATACATAGAGGATTAAGAAAATTTTTTGAGATAGAAAAAAAAGAAATGCCAAAATTGCCTAATAAATCTATATGTTTAATATTAAGTGTAATAACAAGTATGGTAGCTTCAGTATTTTTAACAGAAAAAGCAATGCTAGCATTAAATACATCTTGGTTTGGCATTGCAGACCCAATATTTAATTTAGACATAGGTTATTACATATTTCAAAAACCATTTGTAGAATCAATACTAATATATTTTATTATATTAACTATAATGTATACAATATATGTTGCGGCATATTATGTAATATGTTTTAATATTTATTTTGATAAAGGAATAGATTCAGAACTATTAAAAAAGAATACATTTGTTAAACATATAATAACAAACATAATATTAATGGTTATAGGTATATCACTAATTACATTAGTAAATTCGCAAAATGTAGTTTTTGGTAACTTTTTGACTTTATCTGATGAAATAAAACTTCATGGAGCAGGTTTAATTGATTCTATTATAAAGGTTTGGGGATATAGAATATTTGCAATTATTATACCAATATGTGTGATAATGGCGATAAAAAACTTTAAAAAAGAAAGTTTTAAAAAAGTAATGATATGGCTAAGTAGTATACCAATATATTTAGTAATATTATTTGTAATAATCGCCGGAGTTGATTTAATATATGTAAGAAGAAATGAGTTAGATAAAGAAAAAACATATATAGAAAATAATATGGCATTTACAAAAAAAGCATATGATATAGAAATTGATGAAATAGAAATACAAAATACAGAAGCGTTAACACGAGATGATATAAACAATAATCAAGATGTAATAAGTAATATTAATTTATTAAATGAAGAAAATATAGTAGGAATTTTAAATCAATATCAAAGTAATTCAGGTTATTATTCATATAAAGTAACAATTCCTGAATTATACGACATAGATGGTATGCAAAAATTAGTATATGTTACTCCAAGAGAAATTGTAAGCAATGATACAAGGACATATAATAATAAAACATATGAGTATACACATGGATATGGAGTAGTAATAAATTCAGCAAGTGATGTAGATGAAAATGGTAATTTAGCATACATACAAAGCAAATTTGAAGACGAAAACAATAAAGTAAAAATAAATGAACCAAGAATATATTTTGGATTAGAAACAAATGATCCAATAATAATTAATGCAAAAAATAAAGAAGAATATGATTATCCACTTACAAGTACAACAAGTAAAACAAATACTTACGGTGGCGAAGCTGGATTACAACTTAATTTTTTAGATAGACTTATATTAGGAATAAAAGAAGGAAATTGGGGAATCGCATTTTCTGGTAATGTAACAAAGGATAGTAAAATAATCACAACAAGAAATATCATAGATAGAGCAAAAGCTATAATGCCATATTTGAAATATGATGAAAATCCATATATGATAGTAACGGACAATGGAGATTTAATGTGGGTATTAGATGCTTATACAACATCAAACAATTATCCATATTCTCAAGAAAGCATTATAGAATATAATGGATTAAAAGAAAAAATAAACTATATAAGAAATTCTGTAAAAGTATTAATTAATCCATATACGGGAGAGATGAAATTTTATTTAGTAGATAAAACCGATCCAATAGCAATAAGCTATAACAAAATATATAATGGACTATTCCTTGATGGTGAAAACATGCCTAAAGAAGTTTCAAAACATATAGTATATTCAAAATTTTTATATAAAATACAAGCAGAAGTTTTAGAACAATATCATAATATTAAACCAGAAGTATTATATAGACAAGATGATGTTTGGGATTTATCAAAAGAAAATACCACAAGAACTACTAGTGCATCAACAGGAACAGACATAGATCCATATTATATTCAATTAAAAACATTAGACAACAATAACTCACAATTAGGTTTAGTTGTGCCATACACGATATTAGAAAAACAAAATATAATATCATACTTAGTAGGTACTTATGATGAAAACAATAACAAAAAATTAACATTATATAAATTCAAAACAGAAAATGCGATATTAGGAACAACTCAATTAGACACTCTTGTAGAGCAAGATGAAAATATTTCTAAGGAACTTAATACATTAAATACAACAGGAACAAAGTTAGAAAAAAATATAATAGTAGTTCCAATAAACAATACTCTTTTATACGTTGAACCAATATATCAAGTTATGCTAAATGACGAATACCAAATTCCATTACTAAAAAAAGTAGTAGTTGCATCTGGAAATAAGGTTGCAATAGGAGATAATATAGAGGAAGCAATAACAAATCTTTTATCACAAGAAGCTATTAAAATAGAGATAGAAAGTGAAAATAAAGATGAATTAATAGAGCAAATAATAAATGCAAATAACAATTTAAAACAGTCAAATGCAAGTAGCAATTGGGAAATGATGGGAAAAGATATGGCTAAACTTCAAGAATTAATTGGACAATTAGAAACAATAGTTGAAAAAGAGGCAAAACAAAAAGAAGATGAACAAACATCTATATCAGAAGAAAACAGAGAAAATAATGAGTTAGTAAATAATGTTTCAAATTCAATTGAACAAAAATGAATATAAACATAAAAAACACCTAAAAATATATTTGGGTGTTTTTTATGTTTTTAAAGAAGATAAATGAAAAAATAGATAAAATAAACGAAAATTTAGCAAAGTCCAACATGGTTGAACTTTCATATATATTAGGAAATAAAAAAGAAATATTAAAAAGAAATTTAATTGCAGGTATTTCTAGAGGAGTAGGAATTGGAATAGGTATAACAATAATAACTGCAATAATAGTAATATTACTCAGAAAATTAATAATGCTTAATATTCCTGTAATAGGTGATTATATAGCGGATATAGTCGAAATTGTAGAAAAAAGCAGATAATTTCTGAAACTATGTAAAAAAGTTATTCGTTTAACTTATTTTTTGTAAAAACTTGATATGTAGAAAAAAGTATGTTATTATTTTGTACAAAGTGAAGAGGAAGATAATTATGGATAAAAAAATTGCGGTTTTAATACCATGTTATAATGAAAGTAAAACTATTGAAAAGGTTGTAAAAGATTTTAAAAAAGCTTTGCCAGATGCTGATATTTATGTTTATGATAACAATTCTACCGATGGCACTGATGAAATTGCAAAAAAAGCAGGAGCTATTGTTAGATATGAATATCGTCAAGGTAAAGGAAATGTTATTAGGACGATGTTTAGAGAAATTGATGCAGATTGTTATTTAATGATTGATGGAGATGATACTTATCCAGCAGAATCTGCTAAAGAAATGTGTGATTATGTTTTAGAAGGTAAAGCAGATATGGTTATTGGAGATAGGTTATCTAGCACATATTTTGAAGAAAATAAAAGACCTTTCCATAACTTTGGCAATAGTTTAGTTAGGTTTTTAATTAATTTTATCTTTAAAAATAATATTAAAGATATTATGACCGGATACAGAGCATTTAGTTATGATTTCGTTAAAAGTTTCCCAATTCTTTCAAAAGGATTTGAGATAGAAACTGAAATGACTATTCATGCTGTTGATAAGAATTTTAAATTAGTAGAAACACCTATTTCATATCGTGATCGACCTGAAGGAAGTGTTTCTAAATTAAATACTTATTCAGATGGATTTAAAGTATTAAAAACAATTGGAATTCTATTTGCTGAATATAAACCATGTTTATTTTTTAGTATTATTGCATCAATATTTCTAGCACTAGCACTTATATTAGGAATACCACCTTTTGTTGAATATTTTAACACTGGTTTAGTATTACGCTTTCCAAGTTTAATAGTTGCATGTATTTCTTTTGTAATTGCTTTGCTTTTATCTATTACAGGTATTATATTACAAATCATTTCTAAAAAGCATCGCCAATTATATGAATTATATTTAATAAGTTTAAAAAATAAGAATGATAAAGATATTATTACAAAAAAATATTTATCCGAAAATAAATCTTAAAGGAGGATTTTATGATAGTTATAGTTCTACTTATACTTATTTTTCTTACTTTTGGAATATGTAATTTTTCTAAAAAATCTTTCGGACTATGTTTACCATTAAGTTTAATACTTATTCCTATATTATTATTTATTAGTCAATTTGTTTTCAAAACTTTTTATGTTGGATATATATTAATAATACTTTTATCATTAATTGGCTTAGGTTTAACTATTTATAAATTATTCAAAAAGGATAAAGAATTCTTAAAAAATATTTTTTCGAACGGTTTATTTGCTTTTTTAATACTATTTATTCTAGTTTATATAACGGATTTTGGAAAACAATTTTCTACATGGGATGAATTAGCCCATTGGGGAGAAATGGTAAAAGAAATGATCCGTTTAGATAAATTTTATACTGTTAAAGAATCTTTCTTGATTTGGCATAAAGATTATCCACCATTTATAAGTTTATTTGAGATGTTCTGGTGTAAAATTTCAAATTATAGTGAACAAATCATGAATATTTCTTTACATACTTTTATGCTAGGTTTAATCATTCCTTATTTAACTGAAAAATTAAATAAAAAGACTAATATTGTATTATTACCTTTAATATTTACATTAGTTATTTTAGCAATAGATCCAACTCAAATATTTAAAACAGTTCAAGTAGATTTATTAATATCAGTTATGACTTTATATCCTATTGTTTTAATAATATATGAAGAAAACTCATTTTTTAAATATTTAAATTTATCATTAAGTTTTATTACATTGCTTTTAACAAAACAAATTGGAATAGTACTGGCATTAATGGTTTTAGTAACTTATATTCTTTATGAAATATTTATAAATAAACAAAAAATTAAAGATATAAAATTTTGGTTAAGAAATTTGTTAATTCTTCTTGTACCTTTATCAATGTTCGTTATATGGAATCTTTATGTTAGTAAAATGCAAGTGGGGGCTCAATTTTATTTAGGTAATATAAAGATAAACGAATATCTAAATATAGCTTTTAAAAATGAAGGACTACCATATAAAGTACAGGCATTCAATTTATTTAAACAATATTTATTTACTATGCCAATTATAATAAAACCTATAAAAATAGGATATGTTTATTGTCACCTAATATTTATAGCATTATTAGTGATTCTTCATTTATTAAATAAAGAAGAATTTTCAAGAAAAAAATTGTATTTATATATATTTATTTTTACATGTGGAGCTGTAGGTTATGCTTTTACTCTTTCAGTTTTATATATGTTTTGCTTTTCTGAAGGAGAAACACTTTCTCTAGCATGCTTCGATAGATATATGGGAACGTACATATTAATTGAATATTTGTTTTTACTTGTATTAGGATTATTTATGATTAAAGATAAAAAGTTCTATAATTATAAAATAATTAGTTTATTTATAATACTTTTGTTATGTGTTAATGTAAATTTAAAATATATAATGCCTGGCGTATATTTTCAAGATAATTACGTAGAGTTTAAAGAAGTTGCAAGTATAATTAATTCTAATTGTGAA
>CANRFS010000048.1 GCA_947629965.1 uncultured Clostridia bacterium | reverse complement strand
CATTAAAAAATATATTATTAAATTTTAAAATTACAATTTTACTAAAAATATTGAAAACCCCAGAAAAAATATCTGGGTTTTGTCAACAGTCTGAGATGACTTTAGTCATCTTTTTTTATAAACATCATCAAGTCAATTTGACAACAAAATTAAAAGGGGTAGTATAGATGAAATGTATAAATTGTAAAAATGAAACTTCTAAAAGGAACAAATATTGTTCAATTAAATGTCAAAAGGAATACGAATATAAGGAATATATAAAAGAATGGAAAAAGGGCAATAAGAGTGGTATTAGAGGGGACTATCAGATTTCTATGTATATAAAAAGATATTTGTTTGAAAAATACAATAATAAATGTGCAATTTGTGGATGGGGAAAAACTAATAAATATACAAATAATATACCATTAGAAGTTGAACATAAAGATGGTAATTATGAAAATAACAATGAAGAAAATTTAATACTACTATGCCCAAATTGTCATTCTTTGACAAGTACATATAAAGGTGCTAATATAAATTATGGAAGAATGAGTAGAAAAAAATATTATATAAAGGAGAAAAATCAATGAAAACTGTTTTAATTACTGGTGGATCAAGAGGAATAGGTAAATGTATAGCAGAAAATTTAGCAAGAGATGGATATAATGTTGTACTTAATTATAATAAATCTGAGAAACAAGCAAAACAAATACAAAAAGATTTAAAAGAGCAAGGTATACTAATAGAGATATATAAAGCAGATGTATCAAAAAGAGAAGAAGTTAAAAAAATGGTAAAATTTTCAAACAGTAAATTTGGAAATGTAGATATATTAATAAACAATGCAGGAATTGCAAAGCTTGAGATGTTTAACGATATAACAGATGAAGAATGGAATGAAATGTTAAGTACAAATTTAAATTCTGTATTTTATTGTACACAAGAAGTTTTACCAGGTATGATACATAATAAAAACGGTTGCATTATAAATATTTCATCTATATGGGGGTTAGTTGGAGCGTCATGCGAAGTTGCATATTCAGTTTCAAAAGCTGGAATAAATGGAATGACAAAGGCACTTGCAAAAGAATTAGGACCTTCAAATATCAGAGTTAATTCAATAGCACCTGGAGTAATAGATACAGAAATGAATAATAATATAGATAATGCAATTAAAGAAGAAATAAAAAATGAAACACCATTAGGTAGAATTGGAAGACCAATAGATATATATAGATGTGTTAAATGGTTAATAGAAGATGAATTTACAACTGGTCAAATAATTTCACCAAACGGAGGATATGTAATCTAAATATATAAAAAAGTAAGTCTTCAATTTTGACTTACTTTTTATTTACTAATCATTATTATATATTTTCTTTTTGTAGTTTCCTGAAATTAACTTTGGAACATATGTTATTATTTTATATATAGCGAGCCTAATTTTTTTACTCCATAAATAAGATTTTCTTAATCTATTTGGTCGATCTAGAGATGAATCGATATCTCTAACTACTAAATCTACATTAGGCTTTTCTAACTCAAAAACATAATTTTGATAACAATTATTATCCCACTCATCATTTTCATTTTTAAAACAAAAATTAAAAGTATCGCTTTCAATCAACTCGATTTCTGTTTGAAAACCAAGTTCTGTTTTTTCCATTTTTACTTCTGATAAATTATCCCAAAAAGGTCCAAAGCCATAGTGAATATATACTTCTTCAGAGCCATCCTCAAAAAATATTCCAGTATATGAAATTTTTACTTTTGAATTTTGTAATAATTTATCTGTATTAAAAAATATATTTTTAGTTAGTTCCATTTTTCTCTCCTCATAAACATTTATCTTTTGCTAACGATATTATAGTATTAAAAGAAATAATATTCAAGTATTTTTTACAAATTTTTTTACTTATTTACAATTTAATACTTTTCCAACAATATAAAATTCATCAGAATCTTTTACTTCGATTTCTTCTAAATCTTTATTATCAGGCTTTAACACTACTTTTCCTTTGCGAATAACAAATCTACGAATTAATATTTTATTATTTATAGAAAATAATCCTACTTCTTTATTTTCCAAAAGAGAATTAAATTCTATAAAAGCATAGTCGCCTTTTTTCATTTTTGGCTCCATAGCATTATCGTTCATTTTAACTGCTAATGAGGCACTTGGCATATTAGACGGACAATTGATAAAATCATGTAAATTACTTACTGCTAGAACTTTATTGTAAGAAATATTATTTATAAAACCATAATTTTCTTGTTCTTCACTAACTTGTTTATCATAAGTATACATTAATTGTTGATATGGTATATCTAAAGCTCTACATATATTTTTTAATGCTTTATGACTTGGATTCCTTTCACCTTTTTCAATATGTGTTAGATGACCTATATTAATGTCTGTTAATTTAGCTAGTTCTGTTTTAGTTAACCCCTTTTCTTTTCTAACTTTTGCAATCATATCACCTATCATAATTACGCACTCCTTTTTATAAAATTATAACAGTATTATATATAATAAATCGAATTTTGTCTACTAGTAAATGAAAAAAATGTAAAATATTAACAAAATTTAAAAAAAGCCTTGACTTGTCAAAAAGGATAGTGCTAATATATTGTTAATTAGACAATAAGAAAGGAGTAGATAGTATGTATCATAATCAAATAAAAAGGATAAGAGAGGAGAAGGGAATGACTTTAGTAAAACTAGCGGAACTATCAGGAATATCAGTTGGTTATCTATGCCATTTAGAAAAAGGTAGTAGAAAAAATCCATCAATTCTAGTTATGGAAAAAATTTCAAAATCTTTAAATAAATCAATAGCAGAAATATTTTTTGAACAATAATAATATTATAATAATATTATTATATAAATATATTTATTAATCGATACAAAAATATTGTAAAAAAATAGCGATTATGATATTATAAAAAAGGAATACATTGTAATGAAGGGAGATTTAGTATGGAAATAGATTATGAAGAGGAAAAAAAGTCGCCAGTAAAAAAGATGACTAGCAAACAAAAGGCCATAATTTTAATTTCTATTGCAGTTATCCTTCTATTAATATTTATGGTTAACACAATATTTGCTTTGATTAATATAAATAATACCAAAATAATTTCTGGGGTAACAATTGATGGTATAGAAGTAAATAAATTAAATAGAGAAGAGGCAACACAATATTTAAACGATATTGTAACACAAAAATTAGATAATGATATTTTAATAAAATCAGATGAAGAATTTGAATATGAAATAAAATTATCTCAAATAGAAGCAAGTTACAACATAGAAAAGGCAGTTAATGAAGCATATAGTGTAGGAAGAAACGGAAATATAATTACAAATAATTACGAAATAGCTAAAGCAATGCTATTTGGAAAAGATATTAATTTGGAATATACATACAATGAAGAATTACTAAATAATAAGATAAATGATATATCATCTAAAGTACCAAATGCTGTAGTAGAACCAAATTATAGTGTTGAAGAAAATGAATTAATTATTACTAAAGGAAAAGCAGGAAATACGTTAAATGAAGAAGAATTAAAAAACAAAATTATTAAAGAATTACCAGTTACCGAAAACAATTTGGAAATTAACGTAGAATTAGCTCAAACAGAACCTGAACCAATAGACATAGATGAAATTTATTCAAAGGTTCATACAGAACCAAAAGATGCTTATTATACAAAAAATCCGTTTCAAATATTTCCACATGTAAACGGAGTGGATTTTGATTTAGAAGCTGCAAGAGAAATGCTAAAAGAAGATAAGGAAGAATATGAAATAAAATTAACAATAACAACACCGAAAGTAACAACAAATCAAATAGGAACAGAAGCGTTCCCAGATTTATTATCATCTTTTAGTACGAGATATGATGCAAGTAATTATCCAAGAACTACAAATTTAAAATTAGCTATGAATAAATTAAATGGTGTTGTTGTTGCTGCAGGAGAAACATTTTCATATAATAACACATTGGGAAAGAGAACAGCAGAAGCTGGCTATAAAGAAGCAGGAGGATATGCAGGAGGTAGAGTAGTTCAAACTCTCGCAGGTGGAATTTGTCAAATATCGTCAACATTATATGATGCAGTTGTATATGCGAACCTTGATATAGTAGAAAGACATAATCACATGTTTTTAGCAGGATATGTAGGAGCAGGAAAAGATGCGACAGTAGTATATGGATCACTTGATTTCAAATTTAAAAATACAAGGAAATATCCAATAATGATAAAAACAAGTATAGGAAATGGTGTTGCAAAAGTTAATATATATGGAATAAAAGAAGAAGTTGAATATGATGTAGATATAGTAACTAATGTATTAAGTTATACACCATATAAAGTAATATACGAAAACAACAGCAGTTTAGCTCCTGGACAACAGAAAGTAACACAAAATGGAATGAATGGATGCAAGAGTATAACATACAAAGTTTTAAAATTAAATGGTTCAGAAGTTTCAAGAAGTGTGTTATCGTCAGATTCTTATGATCCGATGAATAAAATTATAAACGTAGGACCACAAACAACAACTACTACTGAACCAACAAAAACAGAAACTCCAAAGGAAAAAACGCCAAAAGAGCCAGAAAAAACAGAACCTAGTAAGGATAAGGAAACGCAAAAAACAGATAAAGAGAATAACAACAAAGATCCTAAACCAACTGAAAATACAGGAACAGATAAAAACACTACAACTGATAAAAGTACAGGGACAGATTCAAATACTATAACTAATTAAAATGAAGTAACAAATTAACTAAAGGATTTATAAAACTAGGAACAATGCAATATGTTTCTAGTTTTATTGTTTTTTTGCATTGACAAAGAATAAATTTGGTATTATAATCAAAAAGATTTAGAATTACATATTTGGGTGACTAGCTCAGTTGGTAGAGCAGCTGACTCTTAATCAGAAGGTCGAGGGTTCGACCCCCTCGTTGCCCACCATAAAAAGAAGAGTTTTATAATCTTCTTTTTATATTATATATAAATATATGATATAATAAGTGTGGGTGATAATTTATGAAAAAGAAAAAAAGAGATTTTAAGGAAAATCCTAAAAATATATTATCTGCCAAAGGAGAAATAAAAATGTATAAAAGAAATGATATTATAAATAAATTAAAGAAAATAGATATAAACCAATTATATACAAATAAAATGGTAAATTATCATGGTAAAACTAGTGATACAAATGAAAAATATACAGAAGTTATAGCAAAAGAAATTTTAGAAAACAGTAAAAATTATGATTTTAGCAATATCAAACAAATTAATCGAAAACAGGGATATAAAATTAATACACATGCAGGCGAATTTAATAAAAATAGCAATCGCAGAGAAGAAATAATTGCAATGAAAATGTATAATAATAATTATTTAGATATTGGAAAGATGCTGGATTATCAAATTCCATTAAAAGATTACAAAGGAACAAAAGCTGGTAAAGTTGATTTAATTTCATATAAAGAAGATACAAATACATTATACTTAATAGAATTAAAAAATGATGTAAGTGATGAAACTTTGTTAAGATGTACATTAGAAATAATTACATATTTAAAACAAATTAATCAAAGCAAATTAAAAAGTGATTTTGGGCTAGATGATAAAGTAAATGTAAGACCGGCAATTTTAATATTTGAAGGAACAAGACCATATTATGATATAAATGATGAATATGTAAATAAATTAATTAATAAATTTAAAATTGATGTATTTGTTGCAAAATCCAAAGAAGTATTTGATATAGAAAAAAGATAAAATTATATTAGTAGAAGATATAAAAGCTTCTACTATTTTTATCTCAAAAGCTACTCAAAGAAGCAAAAGTATGATATAATATTCAATAGTTTTGCGAGAAAGAAAACGCAAAAAGTAAAGGGGTGATTTTTATGCTAAGCATATACAACACAGATTTAAAAACGAATAAATTTGAAAAAATTGAGGATTTTAGACCAGGTTCCTGGATAAGCCTTGTAAACCCTACAGCGGAAGAAATTGCAACAGTATGTTCAAATTTAAAGATAGAAGACGAATTCATAAAATACCCACTTGACTATGAAGAACAAGCCAGAATTGATATAGAAGATGATATGACACTGTTTGTTATAGATGTTCCAGTAATAGAGGAAAATAATAAAGAAAAATCTTATACTACAATGCCACTAGGCTTAATAGTAGTAAGAGATGAATATTTTATATCTGTATCATTAAAGAAAAATAGAATAATAGAAAGTTTTGAAAAAGGGAAAGTGAAAGGAATGTTCACATACAAAAAAACAAGATTCCTTTTACAAATACTATATTTAAATGCGTCATTTTATTTAAATGACTTAAAGAAAATAAATAAAGAAGCGGAAAATACGGTACTATTACTTCAAAAATCTATGAGAAATAAAGAATTAATACAATTATTAAACTTAGAAAACAGTTTAGTCTATATAACAACATCATTAAAAGCAAACGAATTAGTGATGGAAAAAACTTCAAGAGGGAAAATTTTAAAATCTTATGAGGAAGATGATGACATACTTGAAGATGCTATCATTGAAAATAGACAAGCAATAGAAATGGGTAAAATATATAGTGATATTTTAAGCGGAACTATGGATGCCTATGCTTCGATAATTTCAAACAATTTAAATGTTGTGATGAAATTACTTGCTTCTATAACTATTGTGTTATCAGTACCAACATTAGTTGCAAGTATTTGGGGAATGAATGTGCCACTTCCATTTACAAATAATCCACATGGTTTTGGAATTGTAATTAGTATTTCAGTATTAATATCAGTAATAGCTTTTGTATGGCTTAAGAAAAAAGACATGTTATAGAAAGGAAAGATGTAAATGTTAAATGCAGTAGGAGTAACAGTTAGGTTTGGTAAAAGAGTTCTATTTGAAGATGTAAATATAAAATTTACAAAAGGAAATTGCTATGGATTAATTGGAGCAAATGGAGCTGGTAAGTCTACATTTTTAAAAGTTTTATCAGGAGAACTTGAACCAAGTAAAGGTGAAGTATCAATGGATAAAGGTGAAAGATTATCTACATTGAAACAAGATCACTTTGCGTATGAAGAAAACACTGTAATAGATACAGTTATTATGGGAAATAGTGAGCTTTATAAAATAATGAAAGAGAAAGAAGAAATATATGCAAAACCAGATTTTTCTGAAGAAGACGGATTAAAAGCAGCAAAATTAGAAGAAAAATTTGGAGAACTAGATGGATGGAATGCAGAATCAGATGCAGCAACATTATTAAATAATCTAGGAATATCAGCAAATAACCATTATAAATTAATGAAAGAAATTGAAGCAAAAGATAAAGTAAAAGTTCTTCTTGCACAAAGTTTATTTGGTAATCCAGATGTTTTATTACTAGACGAGCCTACAAATGATTTGGATTTAAAAAGCATAAATTGGTTACAAGATTTTCTAATAGATTTTGAAAATACAGTTATAGTTGTATCACATGATAGATACTTTTTAAATAAAGTATGCACACATATAGCAGATGTAGACTTCGGAAAAATCAAAGTATATCCTGGAAACTATGATTTTTGGTATGAATCTAGTCAGCTTGCATTAAAACAGGCAAAAGAAGCAAATAAAAAGAAAGAAGAAAAAATAAAAGAATTGCAAGACTTCATAGCAAGATTTAGTGCAAACGCTTCAAAATCAAAACAAGCAACATCAAGGAAAAAATCATTAGAAAAAATTGAATTAGAAGAAATTAAGGCATCAAATAGAAAATATCCATATATTGATTTTAAGCCAGACAGAGAACCAGGAAAAGAAATACTTACAATAAAGAATTTATGCAAAACCGTAAACGGAGAAGAAATACTAAAAAATATATCCTTTTCAGTAAAAGCAAACAATAAAATTGCTGTTTTATCAGACAATGAGCTTGCAACTACTTTATTGTTTCAAATAATAGCAGGGGAAGCAGAGCCTGATAGTGGAGAAATAATTTGGGGACAAACAATTACAAAAGACTATTTTCCAAAAGATAATTCATATTTATTTGAAAATGATGAAATATTAGTAGACTGGCTAAGAAAATACTCAAAAGATCCAGATGAAACTTATGTAAGAGGATTTTTAGGAAGAATGTTATTTTCAGGTGATGAGGCATTAAAAAATGTAAAAGTATTATCTGGTGGAGAAAAAGTAAGATGTGTATTATCAAAACTTATGTTATCAGGAGCAAACTTCTTAATATTTGATGAACCAACAAACCATTTAGACATGGAATCAATAACTGCATTAAATGAAGGAATGAAGAAATTTAAAGGCAACATGTTATTTACATCACATGATCATCAATTAACTCAGACTGTTGCGGATAGAATAATAGATTTAAGAAAAGATAAAATGGTAGACAGAGAATGCACATATAACGAATATTTGGGAATAGAATAAAGAATGAAATTTTAAGACGGATTTTTTTCCTTTTTTGGACGGACTAGATTTAGCGTTTTTTAAAACGCTAAATCTAGTCCGTCCAAAAAAGGAAAAAAATCCGATTTAAAGTTTCTAATTCTATTGTTCAGGATTAAATTTTCTCCTGATTTCTTCTATTTTATCGTATTCATTAGTTAAAATATCTAAAAATGCGTCAGCACATTTTGGATCAAATTGTGTTCCTTTACATCTTTCTATTTCTGCTATTACTGTATCTAGAGGAAGAGAATTTCTATAAGTTCTTCTTGAAGTCATAGCATCAAAGCTATCTGCTATTGCAGCAATCCTTGCAAGATAAGGTATTTCTTCACCTTTTAATTTTCCAGGATATCCATTTCCATCATATCTTTCATGATGATGCTTTACAATAGGAATTACGTCTTTAAATATAGTTGCATTTGATAATATATGAGCACCTATTGCAGGGTGATTTTTTATTTCAGAATATTCATCATCTGTAAGCTTAGTTTCTTTTAATAATATGCTATCAGGCACTCCAATTTTTCCAACATCGTGGAATAAACCACCAATTCGTAGGGTATTGATATCTTCATCAGAAAGTCCTAATTTTTTACCAAGAAGAACAGAATATTCAGAAACTCTGTCAGAGTGACCTCTGGTGTAAACATCTTTGGCTTCAACTGTAAATCTTAATGTTTCAATACTTTCTAAATATGCTTTTTCTAATTTTTCATAAGTATCTTTTAATTCTTCATTAATTGTTTTTATTAAATTCATTTGAGACACAGCTTTTATACCCGATTCGACAAGTAAAAGTAATTGATCAAATTTGTCACTTTTTTCGCAGTATCCTTGAATATCTAATCTTTTAATGGTCTCCAATGGAGGTGCCAAATCTTTGTGACCTGTAAGCAACAAGATGTATAAGTCTTTATTAAACTTTCTAATTTCTTCAACTACTTGATCTCCATGAAATGGTGTCATAATAAAGTCAAGTAACATCAAATCAAAATGTTCTTCTTTTACT
>CANRFS010000047.1 GCA_947629965.1 uncultured Clostridia bacterium | reverse complement strand
CTTCAGGTTCATCTAAAATATATAATCCATGGTCAGTAAATCTATTTTGAACTAGTTTAATAAAAGATTCTCCATGAGAACACTCATGTAAATTTCCACCATATGAATCATATAATGTATTAAAATTATCTTCCTCAACTAATCTTTGCACTTCACTAGAAAAATTATAAAAACTTTCAGCCCGTAAAAAAAATTTCATTTTAGGTTTATTAAAAGTAGCCACTCTTAAATAATCAGCCAAATTAGAAGTTGTATTATTTGTATCATATCTAAAATTTTCAGTTCCACCTTCTGCAGGTAATCCTAAACACACAGCAATTGCCTCTATAAAAGTAGACTTTCCAATACCATTTTCTCCAACAAAAAAAGTAACTTGAGATTTAAAGTCTAACTCATGAAAGTTTTTTACAATATCTATATTAAAAGGATAATTATCAAAATTTTCTATTTTATCTCTTTCTAAAATAATTTTTTTAACAATTAAATTACTATTCATCGTAATCACCTAATATAATATTTAAATATCAAAAATAGTCAATTGACCATCGTTTTGAAACATCATTTCTCTATTTACATAAAAATTATCATTTTTAATATTTTTTCTCCATATGGACCATTATCCACTTTTCATTTTTTATTTCATCACAAAAAATAGAAACATTTATAGTTTTCATGTAACTCCCCTTTCCAAGCATATTATAACATACAAGAATATTATATAAAAAGATATTTTTTAATTTATTTTGATTTAATTGGTCACAAATTGGTAACTAAAAAAAGAACTATCTTGAAAACGATAATTCCTTTATTTTACAATGGAGGGCCTAGTCGGATTTGAACCAACGATCAGGGAGTTGCAGAAATTTCCTTTAAACTACAATATGTACCTTTTTCCCATAAAATAAGGATAAAACACAATAACTCGAAATAACTATTAGTATTACTTTTCATTACTTTTTTGAGTTTTTTTGATTCAATTGGTCACAAATTGGTCAGTAAAAAATATTACCTATTTATAACTTAATTTACAATAAAAATTTATAACAAATTAAAAAGATAGGATATCCCTTTTTATAGAGATATCCTGTTCTTTTTTTATTTTAATCGATGTAACTTTATTAAATTTTTTATATGTTTGTAATTTTATTTTTAAACTATTAGCATCATTATCTATAAAATAATCTAATTTACTATCATTGGTAAGTATTAAATCTTTAGCAATTTTTATTATTTCTATATAATTGTCAGAATTTACAGGACTAGAAGAAATTAAATCTAGCTTTTTTAAGTCATCTTCAGTTAAAGAATCCATATCATAGTCATTTAAAATTTTCACAGCCAAATCTATACTTAAATCAACACATTCAATATCTACAAACAATTCAGAATCCAATGTATTTCTTAACTTCTTTAACTCATCTACATCAACATGAGTATAAAACTCCTCCAAAACTCGTTCAGTATTTCCAAGCATTTTGGCAATATCTTTTTTAGGAACACCATTTCTTTCAAGAACATTTGCAATCGTATGTCTTATTCTATGTAAGTCAACATCCTTAACTCCATATTGTCTTTTAAAATTACGCCAATTTTCAGATAACTTGTTAGGATCAATAGGTTTATTATCATCAACTAAATCTTTTTCATTAATATCCTTTTTATCAATATTTCGTCCTTCTCTATAAGTAGTAAATATAGGATCAGTAGGCTTTACATCAATACCACAAGCAACTTTAAATTTATAATAATTTTTCAAACAATTAATAGCAACATCAGATAAATAATTTACTCTATAACTATTTTCTGTCTTTAATCCTTTATTTCTAACACGATTATAATCTTTATTATTATTTTCATTATTTAATTTTTTATCTCTTTGTATTTTAAGAGAAAGGAATTTCTTTGGAACTGATGATGTTTTAGCATAAGTAAAATCTACTTCTTTAGTAACAAAATCAATATCACACCAACGTAATCCACAAGCTTCCTCTCTACGACAACCCAATGAAAAAATAATATTCATAAAAGTTTTTAATCTAATATCTGCAAATTTATCTAAACATTTGAGAGCATATTTAGCTTCTTCTATTCTAAAATAAATTAATTCCTTTTTATTTTTTTTAGGATTAGGCTTATTAGTTACACTATTATATGGATTAACAACGATTATTTTTTTGGAAACAAGATAATTCAATAAAGCATTTAAAGTTCTTAAATGAGTAGAAATAGTTCCCTCTGATAATCTTTTGTCAGGACTCTTTTTTTTAGGTCTTATTCTCATATAAGTAATAAATTGTTCTATTAAATTAGAATCTATTTCACTCATTTTATATTTACCGAAAAAATCAGTTATATCTGCATTTATTTTTTTTACATGGTCAAATACGGTATTTATATCAAGATCGCCACGATCCTCTCGTTCAAAAAGATAATTAATATATAAAGAAACTGCCTCCATAAAAGTTATATCAGTAGTTACATTTTTATCTTTTTCCTTTGAATTCTTATTTAATTCATTTTTTCTTTTTATTGCACCTAATAAATCACCTTTAAAGATTTCTGCCTTACGATTACCTGTAGTAGCTCTAACACTATACTTTTCATCTGGTATAATTTCTGTTATTCCCTTTAAATCTTCTTTAGTAATTTTAAGTCTTTTTGCCTCTGTTAAACCAATAGAAAACTTTTTTAAGTCACTCTTAACTAAATCACTTTTTTTAGCAGTTCTACCCATATTTAAAACTCTCTAAACTTAAAAGCATCTTTCTTATTGGATGTAAGAAATGCCTCTATATCTTTTTTTCTATAATATCTAGTTTTTCCTAATTGAGTTGCAGTGAGTCTCTTTTCATTAACTGCTTTATTTACAGAGTAAGTAGATAACATAGGATACAATTCTAATATTTCTTTTAATTTATAAAGTTTTTCATCTTCATCATTATTTTTTAATTGAGCATTTTGTTCTTTTATTTCATAATTCTTTACAAAATCAGCAATAGCATAAATAATATCACTTAAATTTTTAGTTTTATCTATACATAATCCTCCTTATATATTTAATTCTTTTGGAATTTCTATTTCTTCATCAAACCCATAATAATCTCTAATGGTATCATAAATATCTTTAATAATCTTTTTCTTAATATCTTTAACTATTTCTTTTTCATTAAAATTAACCTTATCTTCATCTATCCAATTATTATTTTCATCAACATTAGAATGTATGCTGTAAGCAATTTTTATATTTTTATCCGAAAGAGATTCATACATCCAAATCACTAAATCATTATTATCATTATAAGATTGAAATATTTTAAATAAATATCCCTGTCCTATATCATTATTAAAAACCTCTAAAATACCATCAATAAATTTAAAATTAATTCTAAAATAATTACGTAACGATCTCATAATATCATCACTGCGTTTTAAACTTTTATGCATTAATATCATTTTTTCACTCCTTTCGCATAAGATATGTTATATTATATTTAACAACAAATAACAAAGTTGCAATTGACTTTTTTACAATAATAGTGTAAAATAATCAAGTGTAAAACAAATGAAATGGGTCTATAGCCAAGTGGCTAAGGCAAGTGACTGCAACTCACTGATGCGTTGGTTCAAATCCGACTAGGCCCTCCAAATTTGTTGATTTAAAAGGAGTCTGACGACTCCTTTTTTTATTTAAAATAACTATCATGAATAAACTCACGCCTTAATGTTAAAATAAAATAATTTTACACTGCTATATTACTATGATTAAAAGTCTTAATAAGATCCATATATTCATCAGGCATATTATCTATTAAGTAATCTTCTAAATAATTTTTCCAATTTTCTGAAATTTTATTATAAAGTTTATCATAGTCTTTAAGTGAATCAATTCTAGTTTGTTTATCTTGTTCGTACCACTCATCATAATCATTTAACATTTTTATAGACTCGTCAATATAACGAATACCTCCAAAAATATTTTGAAAATCCATTTTATATACAAAATCACTATTATCTACAAACTTTTCTAAATAATTTAAATCGTTTTTATATCCATTATCTGCCCATTGCAACAAACCACCATTTTCAACTTGATAGTTAAAATTACCAAAGATTACTGCCACTTTCTCATATTCAGATAGTCTATTTATAAATTCTTCTCGACTTATACCATCATCAAATTTTTCATACGCTCGATCCATAACAAATTGCCAGACATTATCAACTTTATCATGAATATAATCTCTATCAACAACTTTAGAAATTCTATATTTATTATTTAATTCCTTTATTAACGAATCAGTATCAATCTTTATAATATAGTTATTAATTTTTTTTACTTCTTCATCAGAAAACTCAACACCTAATTTATTATTGGGAATCAAATAATCATATAATTTATATAAATCATCTACAGTCATTTTATTATTAGTTATTGAAAGATAATGAATAACATTTTTTAAGTAAGTTTCTTTATCTTCTATATAAATACCTCCTTTAAATTTTTAATGTACTTTTATTATTAAAATCTAATTCACGATTAGACAATTTTTCAAAGTTTTTTATAATTCTTTTAGAGTAATTAACAATTGTACCTAAAGAATCATCTATCTCTTTAAAATCTTTTTCTTTACTCCAAGAATATAAATAATCAAGAGAATAATCAGTTGTTTGCATACCTAAATATTTTGATACAACATAAGCTATAGATTCTGCCTCTGTTTCATATTTATTACGATGTTGCTGATATTCCATATTGTTATTCTCAAGATGTTTGTGAGCAAGAGCATGACCATACTCATGAATTAATACTTTCATTTGCATTAAATTGCTCAAACTTTTACGAACAATAATCTTTTTATGAGCATGATCACAATATCCTTTAGCAGTATCGTGTCCCAAATCTTTAAATTCAACTTTAAAACCATCTTTATATATAGTTTTTATAAATGTATCTATAATATCTTTAGCACGATCATCATCCATGTTAGGATTAAGTTCTTGATTAATTTGATCCATAGAAAGATTCGTATCTTTCATATCAAAAACATGACCAATACTAAAACCCACTAATTTTTGATTATTGAAAGTTACATCATTATTATTTTTATCTCTATATGCTTTTTTTTCATCTTCAGTTAAAGAATAAAAAGGTTTAATAGTGTTGTTTCCATCTTTATCAGAAATTTTTACAAAAGTGAGCATATTAGGAATTAAAATTTTAATACCTTTAGAGTTTTTGTTTAAATGACATCCCATTTTACTAATAGTTCTAAATGGTGCAACATATTCAGCATCTGGTCTCTGTGCGTATATTAATAACTGATTATTAAACGAATAATTATTAAAATTTATAATATTATCTAAAAACTTTTTAATATCACTTTCACTTTGGAACTTTGCAATAGCATCATTTTTTAGATCATGTAAAATATCTTTAAGTTGTGTTTCTATTTTTTCTTTTTCATCTTCATTTTTAGAAACCCTAAACTCATATCCTAATTGACTAATTTTATTAATTTTATCTTCTATTATAAAATATACCTCCCTTAAATACCAATATCAAAATCATCATCTATATCAATATTTGAAACTGGATTAACATATTCCATCATAATTTGTAATGCATCTTCATAACTATGAGAACTAGTTACACGTTTAGTCATTTCGTCTGCCTCTTTATAATAACCATTTCTTTTTAATGACTTACGACATATTCCTATTAGATTAAACACATTACCATCAGCATTAATAATAGGTGCATCAACTTTAACAAATTTTTTCTTTTCTATAATAAAAACCTCCTTTAAATTTTAATAGAATTTATATCTATTTTATATTTGTTTTGTAATATATCTAAAGTTTCTTTAGAAATAAGTTCTCTAACATCTTGATCCATAAAGGTAATATCTAAAAATTCCTGTAATTTAGATGAATCAAAATTATCATGATAAAGCTCTGCTATTTTTTTAGCAGAACTTTCAATAAATTTATTTTCTTTAAAAGTAACTATTCTTGCATTAAGCCAATCATCACTCATCTCTAAATCAGATAACTGATTTTTTGCAATTTCTATGGCTTCTGTGGAATTATCACAATCAACTTTAATTGTTTTTTTTAAAGAAATATCTACATCAATATATTTAGCCATTAAAAACCTCCCTTAAATTTTTATTGTTTCTTCGACGTTGTTCTTATCAACTTCTTTTATAACTATAAATTTATCTTCATCAGGTATTAACCCCAATGAAGAACCAGTTTCCCAATTAACATGAATAGTACCAATATCATCAACAAAATCGACAACTCCATGAGTACCAGATGGAACAGCATAAGAATCGTTCATACTTATTAATTCTATTTCAGCACCTTTTGGATATTGTTCTTTAGTTCTTTTTACTTTATTTTTATCAAACATTTTCATACCTCCTAAATTTTAATGTTCTTTTCCATATCCATAGAAATTTCATATTCTATCTCACCATTAATAAATTTTTCTAACTTTTCTTTCATTGCTAACATAAGTGTTGCATCATTTTCTAAATTTACATCACAAGCTTCAAAAGTAATGTTTTTTCCATTATTGTTATAACGTAATCCCATCTGCCCATCATTTATGATAAGATCACAAGAATATTGTTCATCTTCACTAGAAAAAGATGCTAATTCCTTATAATCATCATAAATGAGAATACTAGCATCCTCTTGAATTTTTCTAATTCTGTCCATGCTTTGATAAGTATCAAATTTAAAATGTTTATTAAACGAATCTTTAAAAATATATTTTATTTGCTTATAAACATAATCAACTGCAGAATCATAATCATCATATTTAAAATATTTTGCTTTATTATAAGCATCATCATCAAACATACTATTTGAATCAACATTACTTTGATCTCCTAATACAATCATAATGTCATCTGACATTCTGCACTCACAAGCCCAAATATTCATCTCTTTTTCATTATCATAAATTTTTAACATGAAACCTTGTTCTCTGCAATTATTGAAAACATTATAATAACCTAGAAAAGAATTGTTTTTAGAAATTTTTTCTTCTAATTTTTTAAAAAAAGTTTTACTTTTTTCTATACTTTGATTTTTTTCAAATATAATTAATTATCCCTCCTAAATTTTTATCCATATTTAAACCTCCTAAAATTATAATTTTAAATCCATTTCTTTACCTAAAAACCTATCCAACTCAAATAAAGAATATTTTATTGCTTTTTCAAAGTTCATGTTATCAAAATATTGAGCATTATCTATATCATCTTTCATATAAAGATTATATTTGCTTTTTTCTTTAGATGTAAGAATCATTATAGAATCCTCATCTTTAACACCACTGCACCAAATAAATAATTTTTCATTAGTAACTTTGTCAGTTAAAGATAACATTAATCCCTGTTTATCTTTATCACAAAAGGGTTGAACAGATCCATAAATCTCTTTATTATAAATTTCTAATTCTTTTATAAGTTTATCTACAAATATTTCACTTACTTGCAGACTTTTAGATTTTGTAATATCTATACGATTATTAATCTTTTCAAAATAATTGCATATTTGTTCACTATCATTATTACCAACACAAATGTTACAAACTGCCCAATCTTCATTATTTAGTTTTATTGTAGAATCAGGATATATAGTATTATAAAGAATTTGTAATTCTTCTTTATCAATAGATCCTTTTAACTTATTATAATGATTAACTATACTTTCAATATAATTTTTTTGTTCCTTATTAATTATTATCCCACCTTAAATTTAATATTTATTCTAATTCTATTTGTTTATTCATTTTATTAATAGTTTTATTTTTTCTAAATTTATCTAAATCAAACACTTTGATTTCATGTTTTTTTGATTTCTTTGGTAGTTTGGCTTTTTCAATCATTATTGGATAGTCATAAATAGTTTTAAGTTTAGCTCTTACAGGATGATTACGAGCTTTCATAAATATAGCATCCCCAAAATTAAATCGCATTAACTCATCAGGCATTAATAAATCTCTACCTAATAAACTCATTTGAAAGATTAAAATCAGTTTCTTTGATTTTACTTGATGTAGAAACTCTAGAACTTGCTATTGTGTATTTACCTAATCGAGAAGATATTTCTTTCGCAGTAGAATTATCAGATGTTAATAAATAAATCCAATTAGTCGTATTGGATTTGATAGTGCCTGCAGACTCTTTATATTTTTCTTTTAATTGGTCAAAATCTTGTATAACTAAATAGAATCTAATATTACGAGAGCGAGAAACAGTTATTTTATTAGATATAGATGTAATTGGTGGCATATTAGCAAACTCATCAAGTATAAAATTAATCCTAATAGGCATCTTCCCATCAGGTAGAGCTTGTGCAGTATTTACTAAAGACTGATAACACTGATCAATAAAAAGAGATGCTAAATCATGTCTTGACTCCTTTTCATCAGGGATTATTAAAAATATAGCAGATTTCTTTTTCCCAACACTATCAAGTTCGAAATCAGTTCTACTAGTTAAATTAGCTATTCCAGTGTCACTAAACATTTTTATAGTAGTAGCAAGAACAGAAAAAAGAGTAGCACGAGTTTCACCTTTAGCAAAAGATCCAGTAGCATAAGCCATCTTTGATAAAGATCCTGCAGGCTTTTGTTGGAAATATAAATCCAACGAATTAAACCTGTCTATAGTTTTTGATCCATGCTCAACTAAAAGATTATATAAAGAAAACAGATTAACCTCATCCTCACTAGTAGCATCTTCTATTAATCCATAACATAAAGCAGTTAATACTGCAGTAGCAGACTTTTCCCAATACATATCTTTACTAGACAAATTCTTACATAAAGATTTAGAAAAGTTTTCTATCATATCACCAGACAGATCAATATTACCATGCTTATAATATTTGTAGGGTAAATGTAGTGGATTCCACCCATCACTAGCAAGAGCATCTCTTAAATTGATTAAATGAATTTTATATCCCTGTTGTTTTAAGAACTTATAAGTATGCGTATATAATTCGCCTTTAACATCATTAATAACCATAGATTCACCTGCGTACCCTAGATTAAAAATTAAAGGCATGATTTCACAAATTGATTTACCTGAACCAGTAGATCCTATAATTAAAGTATGATCGAAAGAATCATCATAATAATATTTATTATCAAGATAAGTAACAGGAATACCACCACTTTTAAGTGTTTTTCCAACAGACCAAGATTTAAAATTATTTTTTATTTCTTTCTTACTCATCCACCGAGAACTACCATATTCTGAATTACCATCAGAATCAGGCAAACTATTATTACTATTTAACTTTAACTTTATATCCTTATTATATTTTAATATAACTAAATACATAATAATAGTTAATAAAAAAGTACCAATAACAAGATTAAAATCTTTTAATTGATACAATGAATAAAATATATTAAAATCCCAAGACAACTTTATATTATGCTCTATAATATAAGTTAAATTATAGCAAATATTATTAGATAATATAAAAGTTAAAATTAAAATAATTATATAATTAAACTTTTTCTTTATTTAGATCCCTCCAAAATGAAAAGACTATCAGATTTACTTGATAATCTTACTTAGATAAATTGTAATTTTTATTATACTTATTAAAATTGTTTAATCTACATTAACACCTTTTTGGAATACTTTTATATCTA
>CANRFS010000046.1 GCA_947629965.1 uncultured Clostridia bacterium | reverse complement strand
GCCATTAAATCTGAATAATATTCTTTTAAACCATCCATGTTATTTGTAGAAATATATCCACCTATTGCTTGAACAATGTTATTAAAATCATGCTTAAAACCTCTAATATTATCATAAAGAATCGTTAATGTCTTATTATATAATCTTTCTTCTTCTAAATTCTCATTTGCTTTTTCTAATTTTATTGTTCTTAATAAACTATATACTGTGATAAGAAAATAAATAAACAAAATAGTAACACTAGATAAATTTACTATTGCAGGTAAATAATCAGTATAAAAAGTTACAATAAAAGATTCGACAAATAACCCTAATATACCAATTACAAAATTTAATATTAATAAACGAGAATTCTTTTTATTTAATTCAATATTTTTAATGTTAATTTTAAAATATTTAATTAATCTATATATTAAATATACAAAAGTATAAATAAATAGCGAACCTATAATTTTATGTATAGGTGTAGTATTGAAAACTTGATTTGAAATTTGAAATGCAGCAGTATATAGATTTCCAACTATTATTCCTATAATTACAAAGAATATATATGGGATAATCTCGGCAAGTATACATTTTAGTATATTTGTTTTGAATAAAAAATATACTAATATTGGACAAGCAATAATATTTATAAAAGTATTAAAAGGAGTAGGAATTATAAATTTATCTATTAATGCTATGATAGAAAACAATATTACATACAATATTAATTTTTTATTGGTAGTTGTAATATTAAGAATAGTAGTAAAAATTAATGCAGAAATATAAGCCTCTAAAAAAGTTAAGGGTGAACATATTATTAATGCTAGCACCTCATTTTCTGTTGTTAAAGCTGTCCAAATTGTTTGTAAAATTTCCATTTTTTAAAACCTCCATTATTTCATTTTTATATTTTGCGCCAATAGAACAAGATTCATTTGGCGAAAAAATTATCGTATTTTTATTTGAATTTATATTAGATATTCTTTTTAAATTTACCATATAAGATTTATGGCATCTAACAAAATTTTCTGGTAGACAATTTTTAATTTTATTAAAAGAACTATATGTTTCATATTCTTGAGTATCAGTACAAAAAACAAGTTTCATTCCATCTCTTTTTATATAATTTACTTCATCTTGATTTATAATAGTTTTATTATTTAACTTAATAAATGTTGATGGAGTAAGTTTTATATCATCCATTAATCTTAAAATAGTTTCTTCTAATCTATCTTTTACAATTGGTTTTGGAAGATAATCAAAAGTTTTGTATTTATAAGCAATTAATACATATTCTAAATGACCAGTTGTAAAAATTATATAAACATTTTTATTTTTCTTTCTTACCATATCTGCTATATCACAACCAGTTACTTCAGAATTTAAATTAATATCTAGAATTAAAACATCTACTTTATGATTTTTAAGATATTCAATAACATTAGAAGCATTAGAAGATTTTAAGCCAACTTCTGCATCAAAGTTATTTTCAATAAAAATAGATTCTAGCATTTTCGAAAGATGGTTTAATACAGCAAGGTTATCATCACATATTACAAAATTTAACATATATGCCACCCACCTGTAATATAATTAAATAGAAAATAATGAAATCCATACGTTTTCTAGACATAAAAATTCCTTAATTTTCCAGAATCATCTTTAATATAATCTAAAAAGAAAATATTGTCAATATAAAAAGAATAAAAACGTAAATTTGAAATTTATAGGTATTTTTTAATATATTAGTAAAAAAGGAGAGAATTATATGAAAGCAAAAAGAATATTTTATTTATTATTAGGAGCAGTAGTTTGCATTTTTACATTTAGCATAATTACACTAAACAATAATGTAAACGAAAGTACCGTGGCAACGAGTGTTACAGGCGTGTTATCTAATAAAAAAATAGGATGGGGAATAAAAAGAAATACTAATCATGAACAACCAGATTTAGGAAGTTATAATAAGAAAACCTTAGATACTTATGAAGGAATAGGAATGGGAAACAATGAAGATAAATTTGTATATTTAACTTTTGATGAAGGATATGAAGCTGGTTATACATCAAAATTATTAGATATACTAAAAGAAAATGACGTTAAAGCTGCATTTTTTATAACAGGACACTATTTAAATAGCCAACCTGAGCTAGTAGAAAGGATGATACAAGAAGGACATATTGTAGGAAATCATACAGTAAATCATAAAAGTATGCCAGATTTAACTGATGAAAAAATAAAAGAAGAAATAATGAATTTGCATACTACTGTATATGAAAAATTTAATTATGAAATGAAATATATTAGACCTCCTATGGGTGAGTTTAGTGAAAGAACTTTGGAATTAACTAAAAATCTTGGATATACTACAACAATGTGGAGTTTAGCCTATGACGATTGGGATGAAAAAAAGCAAGGCAGAGAGGATTATGGAAAAGATAAAATTATATCTAACATACATAATGGATGCGTAATATTATTACATGCAAATTCAGTAGATAATTCTAATATATTAGACTTTTGCATAAAAGAAATAAAGAAAATGGGATATGAATTCAAAACTTTAGATGAATTTAAGAGATAAATTGTAACAACAATTTAGAGAGGATTAAAAATGAAAAATAAAAGAAAAAGTAGAGTTTCAGATAAAATAAATAAGGTCTTAGAAGTGCCTAGAGAGATATATAAACAAGAGCCAAAAATAACAATTGTTGGATTTGATGAAATGCTAATAGAAAATTATAAAGGAATTTTAGAATATGAAGAATTTTACATTAAAATAAGAACTAGTTTAGGGAATATCAATATAAATGGATTTAATTTAAGTTTAGAACAAGTTACAGAAGAGGATATATCAGTTAAAGGTACAATAGAAAGTTTTGATATAGATAGGATATTAGATGATGAAGAAGAATGAACGGAGGAAATATAATTGTTTCTAAAAATTTGGTTAAATTACATAATTGGATATGTTAATATAAAAGTAGAAAGTTATTTTTTAGAAAGATTTATAAACATATGTATTAGCAAAAATATACTTTTATGGAATATAAAAAGAAAAAAATCTACTATATTATATGCTAATGTAAGCATAAAAGATTATAAGAGACTAAAAGATGTTATAAGAAAAACAAAATCTAAAATAAAAATAGAAAGTAAAAAAGGACTACCATTTATCTTTCATAAATATAGAAAAAGAAAAATATTTCTAGTATTTTTTATATTAGTGGTAATAGGACTAATATCAACGTCTAATTTTATTTGGAATATAGAGGTAAAAGGAAATGATAGTGTAAATAGAGAAGAAATAATAGAGGCACTTAGCCAAAATGGATTAAAAATAGGAACTAATAAAAATAAAATTGATATAAACCAAATAATAAATAATATGAGGTTACAAAGAGATGATATTGCATGGATGGGAATTAATATGAAAGGTACAAATGCAATTGTAGAAATAAAAGAAACAGATAAAGCACCAGAAATCGTAGATGAAAATGAATTCTGTAATATTGTTTCAAATAAGAATGGTTATATAACAAAAATTAATGTACAAAATGGAACAGCAGCAGTAGGCTTAGGGGATATTGTAAAAGAAGGAGATACATTAGTTTCGGGTTATATGGAAGGAAAATATACAGGAATTAGATATGTGCATTCATCAGCTGATATTGAAGCAAAAGTATGGTATTCAAAAAAAGAAAAATTTTATTTAAATCAAGAAATTAATGTTCCCACAGGGGCTACGGAAGAAAAGTATACATTGAATTTAAATAATTTTAAAATAAATTTTTATAAAACCCTTTCAAAATTTCAAAATTATGATACAATAAATGAAAGTAAAAAATTAATGATATTTTCAAACTTCTATTTACCAATTGAAATTATAAAAACAACAAATTATGAATACGAAAAACAGCAAAAAACATATACGGAAGAAGAACTTTTAGAAATTGCAACTAAACAATTAGAAGAAGAGCTAGAACAAAAGATAGAAAATAAAGATAACATTTTAAATAAACAAGTTAATGTGTATTCAAATGAAAATTACATAGAAGTTGAAGTCATATATGAAGTGCTTGAGAACATTGGAATTAAAGAAAAGATAATATTTTAAGGGGTGGTAATATGGAACAAAAGAGCTTAAGAGTACTAGAGACTAACAAAACATTTTTTTCAAAAATAACTAGCACTATTACAAAAATACTTATTCCAACAAGAGTAGGTATAAACAGTATGATGATTTCAATGAAAAGAAACAACCTAATAAAGGCTTATTATAGTTATATAACGGCAGTGGAAACAGATAATGTTGAAAAAAAGGAAACATTATTAAAAAAATATGAAGATGTATATAGTTTATATCTTGAATCAATAGATAAATATATAATGGATTCTGTTTATAAAAAAGTAAAGAATGGAACAGCATCTCAATTTGAAAAAGATGCACTAAGCAAATACTATTTAATTGTTAGTTTAAAAGAAAATCAATATTTAGAATACAAATATAAAAAACAGGAATATTTATTAAAAGTAGATTATGAAACAGTAATTAATTTAAAAAAAGAATCAACTATTGAAAAGTATAATAAATTTTATGTATCTAAAATGGATACTTTATATAAGGCTTTATTAAAAAATTATTCTATTCAATTAGCAGATAAATCTAGTAGTAAAGTAGAATCTATAAATAATATATATGATAAGATATTTGGAGCATTAGAAGATTACATTTCTGAAATCTTACCAATAAAATTAAGATTAGATGATAAAAACGAGTATAGAAATATTGTAGAAGATTATGGAAAATATGAAAGTCTATTGGTTGGAAAATTAGATGAGAGAGACATAATTAGAAGAAAAATGATATTGTTAGGAATTAGTAGATCTTTATTTACACATAGCTTGCCTTTGATTGCTGCAGAGCAATGTTATATAAAATTAATAAAAGATACAAGAAATTTAATTTTAAAATCAGAGACTAAACCAAAAAAGGAAAAAACGTTTGAATTATTAGTAGAATTAATTGAAGAATACAATATAAAGCTACTATCTACAAAAGTATATTGGGACAAGCCAGAAGAAAGAGAAGAATACAAGAAATTCTGGGACAAATATAATCAAATAAAGAAAATATATGATGTTAAAGAACAAACAAAGCAAAAAGAAATATTGTTCTTGAAATATGATATAAAGAAGCTAAATCAAAGCAAAAATGACTATTCTAGCATTATAAAAGAAACAAAACAAAAATTAGTTGATTTAGGAGCAATGAGACAAATAAAGAATAGTTATAAGATTAAAATTGGTTCATACAAGAAAATAGCATAGAGGTAAATATATGGATGTAGCTGAAATAAATTTTTTAGATATAGAAGAAAACCAAGAATATGTTGATATAATAAATAAGGTCCTAAAAAAATGTTTTGAAGAAGAAAATTTAAATGACAAAAATCTATATGTTAATATAGTTCTAACTAATCCATCTAACATCAGAAAAATGAATAAAGAGTATAGAAATATTGATAAAGAAACAGATGTACTTTCATTTCCAATGTTTGAAAAAGATGAACTAGAAAAAAGAAAAAATTTAAATCAAGATATTTTAGGAGATATAGTAATATCAATAGAAAGAGTAAAAGAACAATCTAAGGAATATGGTCATAGTTTTGAAAGAGAGTTGTCATATATGGCAGTTCATGGATTTTATCACTTAATGGGATATGACCATATTGAAGAAAAAGATAAAATTATAATGAGGCAAAAAGAAGAAAACATACTTCAAAAATTAAAAATAGGAAAGGATGAAAAATAATGGGAGAAGGAAGAAGAGCAAACCAAAAAACAAAAAAATCAAAAAAAGGATTAATTATATCAGTAGTTGTAATATTATTGATAATAGCAGTAGCAGGAATTATATTAGTAATGCAAATTATGCCTAAAAAGGAAGCAGAACCAACAGCTAATGAGCAACCAGAAGAAGAAGTGGTTGAACCTAAAGTACAAATAGTAGATGTAAATTCTAAAACAAGACCATATGCAGTAATGATAAACAATAATCATTCAGCTTGGCCACAATGTGGACTTCAGGATGCTTACTTAGTTTATGAAATTATAGCAGAAGGTGGAATCACTAGAATGATGGCATTATACAAAGATGTCTATCCAACAAAAGTAGGCTCAGTAAGAAGCGCAAGACATTATTTTATTGATTATGCAGAAGAAAATGATGCAATATTTTTACACTGGGGTGGAAGTCCACAAGCATATTCAAGATTAAACCAAGGTATTGATGATTTAGACGGAATAGCATTGGAAGGCTCAGTATTTTTTAGAGACAGAACTTTAAATAGAGACTATGAACATACAGGATTTGTTGATTTAGAAAAAGTAAAAGAATATGCTACAAATAAAGGATATACAAGAGACACAAATAAGGATTTATTGTTAAATTATAGTGCAGAAGAAATTGATTTAAGTACAAACGAAACTGCACAAGTAGCAGATGAGTTAACATTAAAATATTCATATTATCATACAACAAGTTATGAGTATGATGCAGAAAATAAAGTATATAAAAGAAGTATGAGTGGAAAAGCAAATGTTGACTTAGAGACAGGAGAGCAATATACAGCTAAAAATATAATAGTTTATAAAGTTAGAAATTATACATTAAATGATGGAGAAAATAAAGGAAGACAAGAATTAGAAAACATAGGAAGCGGAAATGGATATTACATTACAGATGGATATGCAATTCCAATAACTTGGGAAAAAACTTCTCACAGTGGTCAAACTGTATATAAATATCAAAGTGGAGAAGAAATAACAGTAAATGATGGAAACACATTTATACAAATATGCCCAACAGATACAAATATAGAAATAACACAAAATACTGTAGAAACAGAAGTTGAACAATAAAAATTAAAGGTTAGTATTTTTATTTTAAATACTGACCTTTTTAATTACGATAATATGAATAGTAAGCTTTAAAGAAATTAAAGAAAATTATAAATTTATATATTGTTTTATTTATACATATCTTATATAATTAACAAATAGATATAAAAATATTTAAATATTTGTAACAAGCATTAATTGCTAGATGGAGGCCTTTATGAATCTACCAAATAAACTAACCATATTTAGAATATTATTAGTTCCAATAATGGTAATAATATCGTTCTTTAAAATAGAATATACTTTTTTTGGTATACCAATTACATATATAATAATGAATTTAATATTTATAATAGCATCTTATACAGATCATTTAGATGGAAAGCTAGCAAGAAAAAATAATCAAATAACCACATTTGGAAAGTTTGCAGATCCACTAGCAGATAAAATACTTGTACTTGCAGCAATGTTAATATTAGTACAAGATGGAAACCTTCCTGCATGGATACCAATTATAGTATTATTTAGAGAATTTGTAGTATCAGGATATAGATTAGTAGCAGTAGAAAAAGGTGGAAAAGTAATTGCAGCAAGCATTTGGGGAAAATTAAAAACAGTGACACAGATGATAGCAATAATTTTAATGTTTATAAATATAAATGGAACTAATATATTTGGAGCATTTATAAATGGAAATTTAACAGGTATTGAATTAATAATAAATATTTTGGCAACATTATTAATGATAATCTCAACAATTGCAACAATATTTTCAGGTTGGGACTATATAAAAAACGGCAAAGAGCTATTAAAAGACTAAGGGGGATTTAATGGATAAAGATAAAGCTAAAAAACGTATTGATGAGTTAAATAAATTGACGGCATATTACGCAAAAAAATATTATGATGATGATAATCCAGAGATATCAGATTTTGAATATGATATGCTTATGAACGAACTTAAAAATTTGGAAAGGGAATTTCCTGAATTCATAGATAAAAATTCATTAACGCAAAAGGTTGGAGGAACTGTAAAAGAAGGATTTGAAAAAGTAACACATGTTGTACCACTTCAAAGTTTGCAAGATGTATTTTCTTTTGATGAACTATATAGTTTCGATGAAAGAATGAAAAAATTTGATTCTAATATAAAGTATGTTGTAGAAACAAAAATAGATGGTTTATCTGTTGCATTAGAATACAAAAATGGTGAATTTATTAAAGGTGCAACAAGAGGAAATGGACAAGTAGGAGAAGATATTACAGATAATTTAAAAACAATAAAAACAATTCCTCAAAAGCTAAAAGAAAAAATAGATATAATAGTAAGAGGAGAAGTATTTATATCAAAAAAAGATTTTGATGAACTAAATGAAAAACAAGACGAAGACAATAAATTTGCAAATGCAAGAAATTTGGCTGCAGGATCACTTCGCCAATTAGACAGTAGCATAACAAAATCAAGACCCCTAGACATATATATTTTTAATGTTCAAAAAAGTGATGATATTAAATTTACTTCACATTATGAATCACTTGTATACTTAGAAAAATTAGGATTTAACGTAAATCCTATAAAAATTCTATGCAATGATATTGAAGATGCAATAAAAGCAGTAGAAAACATAGGAAACACCAGAGAAGAAATACCATTTGGAATAGATGGAGCAGTTATAAAAGTTGATAATTTAGCATTGAGAGAAGAAATAGGAACAACATTTAAAACGCCTAAATGGGCAATTGCATATAAATATCCACCAGAGCAAAAAGAAACTGTTTTAAAAGATATAATATGCAATGTAGGAAGAACAGGAGTAATTACACCAATGGCAATATTAGAACCAGTAGTTGTTGCAGGTTCTAAAATATCTAAAACAACACTTCATAATGAAGATTTTATAAAAGAAAAAGATTTAAAAATAGGAGACCATATTTTAATACAAAAAGCTGGAGACGTTATACCAGAGGTTGTAAAAGTTTTAAGAGAAAAAAGAACCGGAGAAGAAAAAGAATTTGAAATGCCAAAAGTATGTCCTGTATGTGGTGCACCAGCAATTAGAGAAGAAGGAGAAGCTGCAGTTAGATGTATAGGCGTTGAATGTAAGGCGCAAAACTTAAGAAATATAATCCATTTTGCCTCAAAAGAGGGCATGAATATAGAAGGATTAGGAGAAAAAATAGTAGAGCAATTATATAATAACGGATTAATAGAAACAATTGCAGATATATATTATTTAAAACAAGAAGATATTGAGAGCCTAAAAAAAGATGGAAAAAAATTTGCTAAAAATTTAATCGATGCGATAGAAAAAAGTAAAAACAATGATTTAGATAGATTAATTTGTGCAATGGGAATAAGACATATAGGAACAAAATCTGCTAAAACTCTTGCAAAGAAATTCAAAAGCATAGATGGCTTAATCAATGCTTCATTAGAAGAATTAATAGAAACAGATGATGTAGGTGATATTACAGCACAAAGTATATATGAATTTTTTAAACAAGAGCAAACAATAGATTTAATTAATAAATTAAAAAACGTTGATGTAAACATGGAATTAGAGCAAACAGAGGGACTAGATAATAGATTTGAAGGGAAGACATTTGTACTGACAGGAACACTTGAAGAATTTACGCGTGACGAAGCAAGTAAAATAATAGAGGATTTTGGTGGAAAAACATCTAGTTCAGTATCTAAAAAAACAGATTATGTATTAGCAGGAGAAGAAGCGGGAAGTAAACTTACAAAAGCTGAAAGTTTAGGAATAAAAATAATAACAGAGCAAGAATTTAAAGAAATGATTAGGGAGTAGATATGGA
>CANRFS010000045.1 GCA_947629965.1 uncultured Clostridia bacterium | reverse complement strand
TGCCTTTATGAGTTTATGAGAATATGTTTTTATTTTTAAATAATCTTTTTTTACATAATATCTAGAAAATTCAGGTATAAGTAGACCTGATATTGCACTTAAAAATGTTGCAGGAAACATTGTTAATAAGAGAAACCTATGGAATGGAGTAAAAACATTAGGAAGAATGACAAGAAAAGTAGGAGTAGGAGCACTAGGTGCAGCTTCACTTGGAACAGTAGGTTTAGCAGCAGGAGTAGCATCAGGAGACTTTTCAAATGCATTTAAATATGCAGGAGGAGGAGCACTTGCAGGATTTTATGGAGCAAATAAAATAGGGGACACAGTAGCAAATACAGAGTCAAAAGTAAGAGGTTTTATCTCTAATAACTATAGAGAAGGTAAATGGGGAACAGATGAGCTAAATACAAAAAAAGGAATAAAAGAATTAAGAAATGATCACGATTTTAATAAAGTATGTCATGAATTAGGTATTCCAAGAAAAGATAGAAATAAACTAATAAGAGAATTCTATAGCAATGGAATAACAAAACCAGAAGATATTAAGAAAGCATTTAATGCAAGAGCAAAAACAGGAGCATCTCATGAACAGGTTATTGCAGCAAAAAAAATACGTAAAGAAGCAGAACTATATGGAATGAAGCAAAAAGATATAAGGCAAAGCTTACAAGATAAAGGCGTTGAAGGAGACGAGCTTAAAACAGCAATGGACTTAATTAATTTAGTATAAACAGGGAGTTTATTATGGGCAGAATAATAAGATGGTATAACCAAAATAGAAAAATCATATGGACAGTTATATTAACAATTATAGCAATAATTGCGTTACTTCAAGTATTAAATAATTACTCTAAAAATAATACAAAGGATAAAAGTAGTAGTACTGATATTAGTACTACTACTTATAATAATGATAATTATTCTGTTGTAACTCAAAAAAATATAGACGAAAATACATCAAATAATTCTATTGCTTTAATAAATAATTTTTTTGAATATTGTAATACTGGAAATATAGAAAAAGCATACAACTTACTTTCATCAGACTGCAAAGAAGAGTTGTATCCAACAATAGAAGAATTTAAACAAAGATATATAAATGTAATTTTTACAGAGAAAAGAAGTTATGATGCTACTTTGTGGATAACAGCTCCAAAAAGAAACACATATAAAGTACAAATAATGGCAGATTTATTAGCAACAGGACAAAAAGAATATATGCCAATAGAGGATTATTATACAATTACAATAGAAGAAGGAGAATACAAACTTAGCATAAGTAGATATATTGCAAAAGAGTATATAAACAGAAGTATAAATCAATATGGTATAACAATAAATGTGTTGGATAAAAAAATATATGAAGATTTTGAAATATATGAGTTAGAAGTTATTAATAAAACAGGAAGCAAGTTAATTTTAAATACAAAAGAAAATGTAAGATCTATATATTTAGAAGATGAAAATAATTTAAAATATATTGCATTTTTAAATGAAATACCAGATAATTTTTTAGAAATATCTAATGGTATGACTAAAACTTTAAAAATAAAATTTAATAGAGGATATAATCCAACAATAAATATAAAAAGCATAATATTTGAAGATGTAAAAATTAGTAATATTGAACAAAAACAAAATATTACTATAGATTTATAAATGCTTATTCTGTAAAAAGGTGGTGAGAAGTATGGATGATCAACAAGAAAAAAATAAAAGTGATAGTTTTAATAAAAGAAAATTTGAAGAGGGAAGAAAGACTTTAGAAGAAGACGAAGAAAAAAAACAAAAAAAAAGAAAAATAATCACTATAATAGCAGCACATTTAGCACCAATATTGATATTTATATCATGTATTGGCGCTGTTATTGTAGGCTTTCTTTTTGTAGGATTTCTTGATGTTATACTTGATGATACACAAAAAGATACATCTGATGCAAAATCAAGTGCTGTAGTACTATCTGTATCACAAAATATTACTTCACAAGATGACAATACTCCAAAAGCAAGAGTTAAAGTAGATAGTAGTGGTTCATACAATATTACAACCGATTACACAGATGAAGATATAATTCGTATAAAAAATGAAATAGATAGAACTGGTAAGAATAGTTCAGACTTTTCAGATTCCGAAATAGAGATTTTAGGTGCATTAATGGATAATGGATTAGATATAAATGATTATTCAAATGAAGAATTAAAATGTTTACCATTATTTATTAAAGCAGAAGCATGTACTCAATATTTAGACCTAAGACCAACTTCAGAAAAAATGCAGGATGGTAAATATGTACCACAACAATTAGAAGATAATGACTTAGAAAATGCCAATAAAATTCCAGGTGTTATTCTTGTGCAGAGAACGAATACAAATAGCGATGGACCAACTGTTTTAGATTATGTAGAAAAAGCTAAATTTGACGATTTAGTAGCAAATAATAATTTTGACGCAACTAAGTATTTTACAATAGATGATAATGGAAATTTAGTTATAGCCAAATGGAAGCATAGTAACGTTACAGTAACTGGAGATTATCCAGAAAAATTAGCCGATTCAGAAAAAGTACAACCTGAGGATGAGTATGAAATTAAATCTGAATCAATAGCATATAGTGACCAGATAAAAGATTGCACAATGCCATTTGACTTTCTTGTTCAATTATTACTAATAACTGATGAACCGGATTTCTGTAAAGATTTAGCAAAACAAGTTTTAAATAGTAAAATAATTATAAATATACAAGAAGAAGAAACTATTACAAAAACTACTGAAAATAGAACTTATACAGTACATAGTAAAGATGAGAAATATTTAAATTATGAAGTTAATCCTGCAGAAAGTGAAACAAACTACTTTTTAAAATATGCAAAGGATGATAAAGCTGAAGAAGATAACAATTGTACTAATTATTCATCAGAAGAAAAAAAAGTTACAATAGTAACAACTTATACAAGTCATGAATATCTAATTGAAATAACTGATGCAGATTATTGGTTGGCTCATTATACTAAAGAATATGGAAATGTAGTAAAACAAGAACCAGAACCTAATAGTTTAATTAATAATGTTCCTATGGAAAATTATCAGCCAGAAACAGGCAGTACAATAACAAATATTAATGAAATTCTAAAAGATAAGGATGCAAAAAAATTTAAAGACGATAAGGAAGAAGAGTATAAGAGCAAAGTAGAAGGACCAACAAGCGTAGTTGTATCTGATGAATTCGACAATAATAATAATAAAAATTATAAGGTATTAAAAATTAATCCTGCAAGTAGCTTTGATACACAGTTTAAAACAAAGTATGAAGAAATGGAAAGAGAAATTTTAGATGAGAATGGGCAAAAAACAACTATTAAATATTATGAAATGCCTAATATTTTTACAGCGAATAATATACCAAAAACTGAATTCCCATTTAAAATAAATTTTTATTATCAATTAGATAATAAAAATTATACATATTCATTCTTAAGTGATAATAGAGATGATGTCATTAAATGTAATATTTCTAAATTATTAATAAAACCATTTTATAAAATAGATTTAAAAAATGAAGTTACAATAACAGTTATAGAATATCAGTCAGATCCAGCTCCAAAAACCAATACACATATTTATGCAAAAGATACTAACGGCAATTTTGAAAAATTTTTACTAGTTTATGATAAGTATTCAGGAGCAAGAAGTTCAATGGATAGTGTTGAATCTTGGCTATTTTCGATGATGGAAGAAACAGAAAGTACAGTAAAACTAATAAATCCAATAAAGGGACTACTACATGAATATGATGGCAATGATTATGGAACAACATTAGGAGATATAGGTGATTTATTTAGTCCAGATGAATTTATTTCAATGGGAGATATTTCTTCTAATGGTATAGGCTGGTGGTGGCCAATTGGAAGTTCTACAACAGAAATAATAGATGGCATTGAATATGCTAAAGATGATCCTGTTGCAAAAACAATAACATCAGGGGTTGGACCACGTTGGGGAAAAAATCATGGAGGAATTGATATAGCTGGAGATGGAGCACAAAGAGGAACAAATATTATAGCTAGTAAAGCTGGAACAGTAGTAAAAGTAACAGATGAATATGAAGATGGATATTATGGAAGTAAAGACGGAGGCGGTTATGGAAACATGGTTAAAATCCAACATGGTGATGGAACATATTCTATATATGCACACTTACAAAAAGGAACTATAAAAGTTAAACAAGGAGATAGAGTAAATCAAGGACAAGTTATTGGAGGTATGGGAACAAGTGGTAGCTCTACAGGAATACATTTACACTTTGAAATACAAGATGCAAATGGAACAAAATTAGATCCTGAAGAATATGTAAATCCTAATAATCCAAGACCATCGTCTAGCATAGAGTCACCAGCTTTTACATTGGCAGGAAGAAACCAAAGTTATTATAAATTAAATGATGATCAAGTAAAAACATTTGTAGCAGTAATAATAGGTGAAGGCGGAACGGACTTAGAATCAGTATTCTGGACAGCATCTGCTATGTTTAATAGAATTGATGCAAGATATTATGGAGATACAGATGCAATGAAAATCTTAACTAAAGGTTGGTCAGAAGTATATAATAAAGGAATATATAAAAAATACCTAAACAGCATTTCTGACGAAGTATTCCAAGTAGTACAAGAAGTTATGAATGGAAAAAGAGCTCATAAATATATAGACTTTGCATGTGATGTACCAGGTTATCCTCTAGCATCAAATTGGATTAAAAATCATCAAGGACAAAAATATGAATGGTTTAAAGGAAATATGTACTGTGATTGGAGAGATACTATAAACTAATATAGAAAGGTGTATTATGAAAAAAGAAAATAAAAAGATAATTATAATAGTGATTATATTACTTTTGATAATTACATGTATACTATTAGGATATTTATTAAGTAATAAAAATAAAGTTAGCAATGAAGTTATTGAATCATTTTCAGAAAATGAAATACATATAAGTTCTTATTATTCTAACATCAACGAGGAAGAAAATAAGATAGAGCCTGTGAAAGATAGAAACGATTTTTTTACTGTACAATCATGTGTAAATAAATATCTGATATATGTAACACAAAAAGATACTAGTAATTTATACAAGTTGTTAGACGAGAGATATATTAAAGAATTTAATATTACAGAACAAAATATATTAGACCATGTTGAAGATTTATCTGGAGATGCAATGTTTAAAGCAAAAAAAATGTATTATGAAAAAATAGCTGAAAATGTTTATACATATTATATATCTGGAGAAGTTGCAGAAAGTTATATGGGAGAAGAAGAACCTAATAAGGAAGAAATGAATATAACTGTTAATACTGATATAAATAATATGACATTTTCGATAGTTCCATTTGGATATGGAGGTATATTTGATAATGAAGAAAACTAATTTGTTAAAACTAATCATATTATTACTCATAATTTTATTTATCTGTATAGTCATATTGTTATTCTCGAAAAAAAATAATAATATTACAAATAAAGAAACTAGTAATGCAGATATTAAACAAGAAATTGGTATAAAAAACAAATATGAATGTAATGAATTTGAATATGTTATGATGAGTGTAGATAATTTAATATTATTGTATTTTAATGACTATAAATCAATTGCTTTAAAAGATCCAGAACAAGGATATAATCTTTTAGATAAAGAATATAGAGAAAAAAGATTTGGAAGTATTGATAAATATAAAGAATATCTTGAAAAAAATAAAGAGCAAATCCAAATTAGTACTTTAGAAAATTATCTAACAGAAAATGAGGGTAATACTACAAAGTACATATGTACTGATGAAAATAACAATCATTATATATTTAAAGAAAATTCAATAATGGATTATACAGTAATGCTAGATGATTACACAATCGATACACAATCATTTATAGATAAATATACTAAAGCAAATGAACAACAAAAAGTAGCATTAAATATAGATAAATTTATACAAGCGATAAACAATAAAGACTACACATATGCTTATAATTGCTTAGCTGATTCATATAAAAATAATTATTTTAAAACAGAGTTGGAATTTGAAAACTATGCAAAAGAAAATTTTTATGCAAATAGTACAGTAGCATATAGTCATTTTGATACACAATCTGGTGTTTACACTTATTCAGTAATACTTACAAATAAAGAAACAAAAGAACAAATGAATAAAACATTTATAATGCAACTAGGCGAAGGAACAGAATTTGTAATGTCATTTAATAAATAAAGGAGGAATTTAATATGGAAGAAAATGATGCAATGGAAGGAAAGGATTTAGCTTTAGAAGAGAAGAAAAAATTTGAAGAAAGGATATTAGAAGTAATTCAGGACTTAAAAGAAGGTCAAACTACAACAAGTGTAGAGGGATTAGAGGTTTCTAACAATAAAGGAACTTATGAAATAAAATTAAAAGGGATTTGTTTTGGATTAGTAAGCAAAGATGGAAAATTTACATATAGCAAAGGAAATGTTAAACAAATAAAAGAAACGTTACAAGAAGAGGGATTAACATTAGAAAATTTAGGATTGCCTGATATGGAAGAATGGATAGATGAGCAAGAAAAAGAACAAGAAAAAGAACACGAAAGAGAATACGAAAGAGAAGAAGAGAAAGAAGACAAACTTGAAAAAGATTTATCTGAAGATTTGGAAGAAAAAGAAGAAGGCAAGGATAAAGATGAAAAAGAAAATGAAAATGAAAAACAAAAGGATAATAAAAGGAAAAATTTAATTAAATTAAATGATAAAATCTTTAAAGTTTTAATTCCTACTGCAAAAAATTATGGCGGTATCTATTTAGATAAAGATACAGGAGAAATTGTAGGTAGAATAAAGAATTCTCAATCTCGCGAAATAGAACCTCTTAAAGGGCTTAGCTTAATAAAAGGTGCAAATTCAAGTAAACCTATACATGGAATGGATAATGGAGAACATAAGCATGTAAATGCTTATAGAATGTATCAAATAGATAATAGACCAAATACAGGCTTTGCTGTATTAAGAGATGGAACAGAGAAAGGTAATTTTGATGTAAAATATACTACAAGAAGAATAGATTCAAATGATATAAATGATTTTGCCTACATCGATATACCGCTCCTTGCTAGTCAAACAAGAATGGGAGAAGGAAGAGCAAGGGACATAAGTGGAATAAATAGAGGATTAAGAGGTCAAGGAGAGCAAGACAAAGTTCAAGATGAACTTGATGAATTAAATGATAAAATAGAAGTACCAAAAGATGTTACAGAACAATTTAATAAAGAAATGGATAAACTACCAAATGGCATAACAAGTATGAAAGAATTTAAAGAAATGCTATATGAAATTGTTGAGGAACGATTAGATGAAGAAAGACCAAATAATGATTCTCCAGGTGTTCATAAAAGACAAGCTATACAAATAGTAGACAAAATGGTAGATAAAAACGAAGGATATGAACAAGCAAAATATGAGCTATATAATGAAAGACCTAAAGAAGTAGAAGAAAATGAACAAGACGAGAGGCGGAGATCAAAGAGGAAGAAGAGGCTATTAAAATTTTTTCCTTTTTTGGACGGACTAGATTTAGACACAAAAAGCAATTATCAATTATGGTAATTGCTTTTTGTGCAACTTTTAGCTCGGGGAGTTTTCTCCAATTTTTCCTGAAACTTTTAGCCCCGATTTAAATCTCCCATTTTAAATAGTATATATTCCTAAAAATAGTAAAAACTATTTTTAGGAGTTGATTTCTATGAAAAATTTTAAAAATATAAAAACTAAAATATTAATCGGAATATTATTATTTATAGGATTAATGGCGAGTAGCAACACAAGTACTGCTATGTTAAATTATCAAACAGTAGGAACACCTACAGGAATTGTAACTGCAAGCAGTTTAAATGTAAGACAAGGACCAGGAACTATTTTTAAAAGTATCACTTTGGTTAATAAAAATGAATATGTAAGAATATTTGCTAAGATAGGTGACTGGTATGTTATTCAAACTGATAGTAATTATATAGGTACTGCAAGCAGTAATTATATTAGATTAGTATATCCAAATAGCAATAATAATAAAACTTCATCAGGAAATACATCAAGTGGGAAAACTAATACAACTACGAGCGAGCTTACACAAGATGAACAAGAAGTGTTTGATTTAATAAATGCAAAAAGATTAGCAAATGGTTTATCAGCACTAAAAATTGATGATGAATTACAAAATGTTGCAAGAATTAAAGCACAAGATATGGTAGATAATAATTATTTTTCACATACATCACCTATTTATGGTTCACCATTTGATATGATAAAAAATTTTGGAATAAGTTATAAAACAGCAGGAGAAAATATAGCAGGAAATTCTAGTAATAGTGGAGCAGTAAATGCTTGGATGAATTCATCAGGGCACAGAGCAAATATTTTAAATAGCAGTTTTAATTATACAGGAATAGGAGTTGTAAAAAGCCCTAAATATGGAAAGGTTTTTGTCCAAATGTTTATGGGAAAATAATGTAAATTAAAATGGCAAAAAAGGGGACAGACCACTTTTTTGTCGGACTCCTTTTTTGCCGTTTTAGATTTTTAAGTCATAAGAAATTATCTTTTTAATAGAATTTAACAAGGTGATTTTTTTATGAGAAATATCAAAAAGTTGATAATAATTTTATTCATAAGTACATTGTTATTTATACAAACAAATATATTTGCTTACGAGATAGAGGAACAAACTGACTATGTATGGATGCAAAATGAGATACAAAATACAGTATCAAACCCAACTAATGAACCAAAACTAAATTCTAGGTATGCAGTTGTATTAGATAGAAACTCTAAAGCTATATTGTATTCAAAAAACGAGAATAAAAGAGTTCCGATGGCATCTACAACCAAAATAATGACAGCAATAGTTTTACTCGAAAATTTGGGAGTAAATAATAATTTAACATTAAATTCACAAATCGAAGCATGTAAACAAGCAGGTGCAATAGGAGGATCAAGATTAGGGTTAAAAGCAGGAGATAAAATAACAATAAATGATTTACTATATGGTTTAATGTTATGTTCAGGAAACGATGCCGCAATTCAAATAGCCGTAAGCATTGGAGGAAGTGTAGAAGGTTTTGCTGATTTAATGAATAAAAAGGCAAAAGAATTAGGATTAAAAGATACACACTTTATAACACCACACGGATTAGATGAACCAGAACATTATACTACGGCTTATGAACTTGCGTTAATTACAGATTACGCTTTAAATATAGAAAAGATTGCACAAGTAGTAAAAACAAAAACCTATACTGTAACTATAAATGGAAATAGCAAAACAATAAACAATACAAATGAACTTTTAGGATATTTAAATGGTGTAAATGGTGTAAAAACAGGTTTTACAAATGGAGCAGGTAGATGCTTAGTTACATCAGTAAATAGAAATGATTTTAATATTATATCTGTAGTTTTAGGTGCAGATACAAAAAAGATTAGAACAAAGGATTCAATAAGTTTAATAGAATATACATATTCAAATTATGAACTAGTAAATCTAGAAGAAATAATAAATGAAAAATTTAATGAATGGGCAAGGATTAATCAAAAAAGAATATATGTTTATAAGGGAAAAAAAGATAATGTAAAAATAAAATTAGATGATTACAGCACTAAGATTTATCCAGTAAAAAAAGACAATATTAATGATATAAATGTGGAATTTAAAAATATACAAATGGATTTTGAGGCACCAGTATATATTAATACAATAATAGGTGATTTAGTTTTGAGTATTAATGAGAAAGAAATAGTTAAAATTAAAATAGAAACAGGAGAAAACGTTGACAGAAAAGATATAAAAAGTTATTTTATAGAAGCTTTAGAAAGTATAAAATAAAAGACAACTTCAGTTGCCTTTTTTATTGGAGGCGTACTCCGGTTTGATGTTTTTATAAAGTTAGTAGTATCAATGCTTACAAGGCATAGAATGTAAAAATTAATGTAGTTTTTAAAAGTAATTTTTATCATTTTTCATTAACAAATATTTTATTAAAAATTGTTTTTATGAATTCATTATCATTCATCTTATTTTCTAAATACTTGTTGAAATTATCTTTATTTATCTCATTACTTTTTATATCATT
>CANRFS010000044.1 GCA_947629965.1 uncultured Clostridia bacterium | reverse complement strand
ATATTAACAACCTTTTCAATGTCATAAAGGTAGTCTTTGCTTTAAAGACGGAAAGGGGGAAGAAACAAATGACAAATTCCGAATTGATTTTGCGATTAGTAGAAATGCTTTTGAAAGAAAAAGAGCAAGCTATGAAAGCAAAAGAACAACAGGACAAAGCAAATGACAAATGTAGCAATACATAATGTCAAAGCAAGGTAGTCTTTACGGGGCTATCTTGTTTTTTTTAGAATAAAAAAATAGTATGTGTATTGTTTACGGTTACACATACTCAAAACAAATAACATCTTCCGAATTCAAGACAATTTGTTTATTGTAAATATATAATAGCATAGTTGTTCTCATTTGTCAAATGATTTTGAAATAGATGACTTTATGAACTATTGTAATTATAAAGAACTATCTAAACAGGCATATATTAGTAAGTAGAAAAAAGTTGAAATAATAAAAATATTATGATATTATACAAACATATTAGAAAGAAAGGAAAAAAATTTATGAAGAAAAAAGTTTTAATAAAATTAGCAATAATTTATATTTTATTTGAATTATTTTTTAATATTCAATTTGTAGCAGCAAAAAGTGATGATGCAGAAGCTTTTAATGATTTAGTTATTAATAATATTACTGTATCTAGTTCACAAGTAGAAATTGACACAGAAGTTACATACACACTTTCGTTTACAACGAAGGAAGAAATTAGTAGAATAGAAATCATACTGTATAATGAAAAAGGAGGATCATTTAAAACTGGATTCGATCTAAAGGGAAATGTAGCAGAATTAAAAACAAAATTAAGTTCTTATGGAGAATGGAAAATAGAATATTTATATTTCCAAAATACAGATGGAAAATCAGTAACGATATATAATAGTGCAATGCCTAGTTATGAGCCTAATGATTCATTTCGTTCACAAGATATGTCGGAAGCTGATGTAAAAATACTAAATGACCCCGAAGATACAGAAGCTCCTAAAATAAATATTTCATCTATAAAACTAGGAAGAAAAAAATTTTTAATTACTGAAAGAACAACTTTATCTGTAAAAATTACTGATAATTATGAAGTCAATACTACTACATTATACATAGAAGGGCCAGATGGAAGAGGGTGTACTTATTCTGGAACTTTAAAATCTGATGGATTATATTATTTTGAAGGTATTTATGGAGAAGTAGTAGGTAAATATCAAATAGTATATATCTCTGCGATGGATAAAAGTGGAAATGAAACAAAAATAGGAAACAGCAAAATAAATATAGAAGATATATTTACACAAAAATTAGATTTATCATATTTAGATTTTACAGTGGCAACTAATCAAAAAGAAGAACATAATGCACCAGTAATAAATATAGAATCTTTCAAAGTAAACAAGAAAAAAATAGGAAGAAATGACTTTATTCAATGGAGTTTTTCTGTTACAGACGAATCTAGGATAGGAAATATAGAAATTAATTTTAAAAATGGAAATAGTCAAGGGTTATGTGGAACCTCTGTTGACGAATTAAATGACGAGGGAAAGTATACAACAACTATTGGAACAGAATTTTATGGAACATATAAAATAGCAAATATTAAAGTTACAGACATATTTGGAAATATAACTGTTTTTAAAAATACAGCATTTGAAACAAATGAGAATTATCTAGGCAATCCAACAGTAACAGGAGATTTAAGTAGTGTAGATGTTGAAGTTGGAATATATGATGAGAAGAACAGGGTATTTGCTATAGGTGAAGGATTAGATAGTGATGTAACAATGACAATAGAAGATATTGAACAATCAGGGAGAATTTTTGATAAATTACATAGCAAAGATTATAATGTTTCTAAATTTCTTGAAATTCATATGAATGGAGTTTATAATAGAAACGGTAATAAAGTAAGATTAGAATTCTATTGTGGTGAAGAAAATGAAGGAAAGAAATATAGGATAAGGCATTTGCTTTCATCAGGGGATATTCAAGAAGAAGAACAAATAGTTAAAAATGGAATGATATATATTTGGGTAGATGAATTTTCTCCTTTTATGATAGAAAACCAAGATATATCAGTAGAAGAAACGAAAAAGCTTGATGATGAACCTAAAACAGGAAATAATAATAATGAATCAATAATTGCTTTAATAGCCGTTTTAATAGCAATATTGGGAATAAAGTTTTTGAAAAAATCTTAACAGGTTGAATGATATATTTAAAATATGGAATGATTAATCAAATTTTGTGCCTTGTAAAGGAATGAGATTAAATATGGATAAAAATACTAAAAGGCAATTTAATATAAAATTCAAAATATTAGTAATAGTATTTATATTAACAATTATTATTTTATCTGGTTATTTAATATATGAAAAAGTTAATTGGAAAGTAAATAAAGATATTTATGAAAATATTAATGGTACTACAAATATAGATAAAGTAATAGCTTTACAGCAAGAGAATACAGATGTAAAAGGGTGGATACAAATTGATGATACAATAATAAATTATCCAATCTTACAAACTACTAATAATGAATATTATCTAAATCATAATTACAAAAGGAAAAATTCAAAATACGGTTCAATTTTTTTGAAAGATAAATGTGATTTATTAAATAATAATTCAAATCTTATTATATATGGTCATAATATGAAGGATGAGCAAATGTTTAATACTCTATTAAAATATGAAAATAAGAATTTTTATGATAATCATAAAACAATTAAAATAGCAACTAACAATGAAGAAAGTGAATATTCTATTATAGCAGTTTTCAAATCAAGAGTTTTTTATCAAGATGAAAAGAATGTCTTTAGATATTATAATTATATAAATTTTGATGATGAACAAACATATGATGAATATATAATCAATTGTAAAAAAATCCAACTGTATGATACTGGAATATCAGCAAAATATGGTGAACAATTAATAACTTTAATTACTTGTGAGTATTCTCAAGACAATGGAAGAATGGTTGTGGTAGCGAAGAAAGAATCTTAATCAAGATTCTTTCTTTAATTTTATAATAGCATGAAGATTTTTTCTTTCCTTATCTTTTATAGTAATCACATGTTCATTTTCATTAGTTTGACAATAAAATACTGAAATAACATCTCCAATTTTTGCTTCATGTTTATACATTATTTCAATATCTGAAAAATTCAAACTATAAAGTATTTCTTTAGGAATAGCTTCATAAGCGTAATCTAAATAATTAATATTATTTACATGATGATTCGTATCAATATCTCTTTCTTGAATTTTGTATTCATATATAAAACCAGAGTTTTCTGGTTCTTTTAGTTTTTCATTAAAATTCTCATCAAAAACAGATTTATTTGCATTAGGAAATTTTTCTTTTATATCAGGAGTAATCTTGCAAAGGGATTCCTTATACACATCAAATAAAAGCCATTTTGAAGTAGCAATAGCAACTAAATTATTTTTATCATCATATATTTCAAAATCTCTATATGCAAACAAAGGTGTTATTTTTCTACTCCAGGTATTTATAGTAAGAACTGTATTCCATTTGGGACGTGAAAAAATTCTTAATTTCCAATTCAAAATTACCCATCCAAGATGAGTTTTTGGCGCATCATTAAGACCATAACCAACTGTGCCACTGTGAATTCCTGCAATTTCTTGCATTAATCTTAAAAGTCCTCTATCACTTAATTGATTATTATTATTAATATCTGCAAATGTAATTTCAAATTTTTTAGTAAATATATCCATTCTGACTCCTTCTTTCTAAACTTAAAATATATCATAAATTAATAAATTTTTCAAATAAAAAAAAGAAGGAGCACTAAAAGTACTCCTTAAGCAATTTGGACAATTATACTCTCATCGTAGATAAGAGCATGAGTCGACCAAAAAGCTTCAGCCTTTTGCTGCTCCAAGGAACCAGGGACAATGGCCGGATCCCAAGGTTCTCTTTCGGACATTTGCCCAACGAATGTAGTTATCAATATGTACTCATCGTCTCCGATTTTCTTAAGGATAACTACAAGACTGTTGCAGTCCATTGGTGTCCGATTAAGTACCATAGGAGTAGGACCTTTGCGACCTTTTCGGAAAGCTTTAACAACTGTATCTGTTTCATCAACAGTAACACAAGTTGTTTGGCCTATAATCCTGTCAAACATTACCAATTTTTTTACAAAGTTTTCACTAGGAGAAACTTGCAAAAGTGCCTCTTGCAAAAGAGATTCATCAACCGGATGAACATTATTGTGACCATCATTCCGATCAAAAACCTTTGCTCCATTAGAGCAAAAACCTACAAATTTACCAACAGAATACATAACAGTACCTCCAAAAAAATTTGCAGCATTCTCAAAAAGCTTCTCTATTCAATTACAAAACAATTCGTCTTGTTTCTGAATTCAAAAAGTTTTTTGAAAACACTACATATAATATAAGTAATTATATTATAACATGATTTACATAAAACATCAAATAATTATAAAGTCGTTGTTTTATAAATAAATTAAGATATATAAGTAAATGTTATAATATACTTTTAAAACATAAATAAATGTGATATAATATAAATACATTGGAGATGATAATGTTGGATATAAACTTAGAATTATATAAAGTATTTTACGAGGTGGCAAAATATAAAAATATATCACAAGCAGCAAAAATGATGAATATATCACAGCCAGCCATAACACAGTCAATAAAAAAATTAGAAAATACATTAGGACTACCTCTATTTTATAGAAAGCATAAAGGAGTAGAACTTACAGATGAAGGGGAAAATTTGTATGAATACATAAAAAACAGTATAGAAACTATGAGTAATGCAGAAAATGTATTTTCAAGATATATTGATTTAGATAAAGGAAGAATAAGAATAGGTGGTTGGGATACATTAATTAATAATTTACTAGTACAGGTAATAAAAGAGTTTACGAAAAAATATCCCAATGTTGAAATATATACATATACTGGAACAACAGAAAATTTATTGCAAAGACTTTCAAATGGAGAATTAGATATTCTAGTTTGTAATTTGCCAGAAAATATAAAGAGATATAGAAATATTGAATTCATACCAATAAATAATGCAAGATATTGTTTCTTTGGAACAAAAGAATTCATAAAAAAGAATAAAATCAAAAACATAAAAGATATAAAAAAAGAACAACTAATATTACCAAGCAAATTAACAAATAGAGGAAAAATATTAGATAAGTATTGTATAGATAATAACATTGATATTCTAAGTAGTAATTATGAAATAACTACAATAGAGGTAATGAAAAATTTTGTTTTAAATGATATAGGAATAGGTTTCACAAATGTAGAAGATATAAAAGATTTGCTATTAGAAAATAAAGTTGAAATAATAAAAGAAATAGAAAATGAAAGTGTGCAAGAGGGTTTTGCCGTATTAAAAAAACAATTGATGAATAACTGCACATATCAATTTGTGAAATATATTAAGCAATTTTATAAAAAATAATAGTAGAAAAACAAAAGGGGACAGACCCCAAATTAGCCATCGGCTAATTTGGGGTCTGTCCCCTTTTGTTTAATTTAAATTAATATAAGCAATAATTATATTATATATAACAAATAACAATTTTACAAATAAAACAAAACAATGTAAAATTATTATGTAAACAATAAGAGAGGAGGTAAAAGTTATACATTGTATAAGAAAAAACAATTATACATTAAAAAAATAATAAATTATAATTAAAGTAAGGTGAGAGTTGTGAATATAAATTTAGAATTATACAAAATTTTTTATACAGTAGCAAAATATAAAAGTTTTTCTGAGGCATCAAAAAAATTATATATATCACAACCTGCAATTACGCAAAGAATAAATAATTTAGAAAAACAATTAAATTGTAAACTTTTTTACAGAATGGCAAATGGAATTAAATTAACAGAGTATGGAGAAAAACTATTTGATTATATAAAAAGCAGTATGGAAATAATGAGTAATGTGGAAAATAAATTTAATGAATATGTAGACAATAAAAATGAAAAACAAATACTAAAAATTCAAACAACAAGTGCATTTGATAATATTTATATATACAATACAATGCTAAAAACTTTAATACACAATTCTTCATTATCTATTAGTGTGATAGAAAATAGCAATATAAAAAATGGACTTGATGCATTATCAAATAAAGAAATTGATTTACTCATGTTTGACTTTCCATATAACATAAGAAAAAGAGATATAGAAGTAATAGTGCAAGACGAACTAGAACAAATTTTATATACATCAAAAGGATATTATGAAAAAAATAAAACTATAAACATATATAAAGAAAATAAATATAATTTTATATTGCCAAATAAAGAAAGTTTAGAAAGAGAAAAAATAGACAAATACTTTATAAAAAATAATATTTATATAAATTCAAGTTATGAGATAAATGATTTAAATATAAGAGAATTTCTTGTAGATAATAATTTAGGTATAGGTTTGGGTATAAAAGAAAAAATAAAAAAAGGATTAAATAATGGGAAATTTATAGAAATTCCTTTAAAAACAAAATTACCTACATATAACATATATATAGCAAAATTAAGAAATAATAAAAATATAGAAGAATTGATAAATATAGCATAAAAGAATATTGAAAAAGGGAGAATTTTAGATGGTAAGTGTAGCATATAGTGAAGCGGCAGTAGAAGTATTAGAGATTCTAAAACATACAAGAGAGGAAGATGTAAAAAAGATTCCAAGAAAATTTATAGAATTTCTTGAAAAAAACAAATCAAAAACATATATTGCAAATTTAGATTATACGAAGACAATAAGTGAAATGAAATTAAAATCAAAAACACAAGCTTTACTTGGATTAATATATTTAAAATATTGGGCAGATGAAGAAGAAAGAGTAGCTTTTGAAAAAAGGGTTAAAGAAAATGAAATTAAATATCAAGAGAAATTAAGACAAAAATATAATATAGATAATTTATTTAATAATAAGAAAACAGCAGTTTATCCAGAAAACATAAAAGAGGAAACTCAATTGCAAGTACTACAAAAAGAAACATTATTACAAAGAATAATAAATAAGATAAAATCAATATTTAGGGGGTAAGTATATGAATAAAATATTAAAAGGTTATCAAGGAATATTTTTTGATAAAGAAACGGAGTTAAAATTAGTTGAATTACAGAAAAAAGGACTTAGAGACATAGTAAAAGACATGCATATAACTTTCAAATTTGGGGAATTAGATAAATTTCCAGATGAGCTTATGAATAAAGAGATAGCATTAAAATTAATTGGATATGCATCTGATGGAAGAAATAGTGGATTTCAAGTGGAATTACCAGAAGAATTAAATAAATATTATAAAAACAAAAATGTAGCACATATAACAGTTTCACTTGGAGAAGTAGATGGAGTTAAAGGAAAACCTGTAGACACTGGAAAAATGAATTTTGAACAAATAGACCCAATAGAAATATCAGGGCAATTAGGGTATTTTGTATTTAGAGAAGATAGAACTAAAAGTGGAAAAGTCATGAATAATAATCTATTTGAGGAAAATAGTAAAGAAACAACTAATGATTTAACTGGTGAGGATGTAGCAAAAATACAAAGATTTAAAGAAAAATTGAATTTAGGTGAAGAGATTAAGGAAGAAGATATTTTGGGAATTGAAGATTTTGTATATGAAAAAATTCAGTTATCTCCATATATAATAAGACAATTAGATACACCATCTTTAAAAGCAGTTATGGATGGTTATGTTGAATTAAAAGATGCAAAAAATATTTTAAAATATGCAAATATTGAGAGCATAAGTAATCCTGAAATTGTAGATTTAATCTATTATGATGTTGGTGGTGAATTATGGGATTTTTGCTATGGAGGAAAAGGATTTATTGAGGGCGATGATGAAATACTAGGATTAAATGAAAATGGAATTCAAATAATATCTAATAAAATTGCGGATATAGTTGGTGAAAGAGACACTAATGAACAAACTCAAACCATATCAGTATTATTAGATATTTGGGAAAAATTTATGAGACCTGATAATGATGAAATTAATAATATAAAAATGTCTGTAAATGAAATTATTAAAAAAAGAAATGAAGAAAAAAATAAACGCGATGTTAGAAAAACTAGATTAGATTTAGAAAAAGAATTTATAGGAACTGACAAAGCATTTGAAGGATTAAAACAATGTAAAACTTATACTGTAAAAAAGAAGGATTTAGAAGGTAAGTTAGATGAAGAATTTGGAAATTATAATGCTGACATATTATATCTTAATGAAGATATAGAAGATGTTACTGTAATGGAAGGAGTTGATGAGCAAGGCAATAAAGTGATTTTATATTATTATCCATATGAAGATTATACGGGTGAGCAAACGATGGTAAGGCAAATGAGGAGATTTAATGAAAATGGCGACATAGTAATCATGAAAAGAGCACAAATGAAGTTTAATGATGAAGGACTTAGTGAATATGATGATATAGATTCTGGATCGATAGTATATAAGTATGATGAAAAACGGGAAAAAGACAGTTGGACTTTATGAAGATGATTTAGAAGGAGCCAAATATTTTGAATATGATGAAGATGGAAAAATAAAACTTTCAATTTCAGAAGAAAGTGTTAAACAACATATAAAAGACGGGGGAAAAAATTATACAATATGTGATGGTTACTTTGAACCGACTGATAATGGATATAGAGAATTACCAGCTAAAAGTATGCAAGAAGTAGAAGAAAATGAAATAAAAAGATATATTTTCGGCGATATTTCAAAAGAAGAAAAAGAACAAATAACAGAACAATTAAATCCAGAAAGACAAAAAAGAGTGTTGGATATTTTAAGAGAAATGGAGCCATTATTAGAATACTGCAATACATACAATAGTTTAGATACTGAAGATAGAGAAATAATTATAGACGATTTAGGAGGAGTTTTCGAAAAATTAGAGGGTACTGATAAAATTGATGAAGCCACAAAAAAAGCAATTGAGCAATATACAGGATATTCATTTGAACAATTTATATCTGAAACTAGAAATTGGTTTAAAAGACCTAAAATGGTTATGGGAGATGGAGTTTCAATGAGTGTTCAAGCATCATCATTCCATTATTGTGAGCCAAGAAGAAGCGGATTAGACTCTTACGAATCTTACGAAGTGGGATATCCAAGTGAAGTAATAGAACAATTAAGAGGATATGAAGAAACTCCAGTAGAAAGTGACGAAGAATTATTAGAATCAATTTATCCTTATGTTCCAGCTGAAATACTTTCTCAAATAGTAATGGAACATGGAGGAATAGATAAAGAAGCAACATTACACCCAAAGAAAAAACTTGCAGGTTATAAAGAAGAAAAGAAGGGTATGCAAAGTAAAAATCAAAAAGCAGCGGATTTAATTAATGAGCTTATGGCACAAATAGGTAATGCACTAGAAGATTATGGAAAAGACGGACAAGAATAGGGGTGGTACAAATGAATAATAAATCATTAATTGTATATGAAAAAGGATTTTTTTATAAAATAAAAATGTTTTTTAAAAATATCTTTAACGAAGAAGACTTACAAGAATCTAATGATTATAAATATACAAATGAACAAGAAAAGAGAAGTTCTTTTTCAGATGGAATAAAAATTAAACCAGATTTTGAAAAAGAAAAATTATTAAAAATGCAAAAAGATTATGAAGATGGACTAATTAAAGAAGAAGATATGACACAAGAGCAAGTTAAAGGAATTGAAAATTTATACATAGAGCAAATAACCAAATTAAGAGAAATCTATACAGAATATAAATACAAAACAGCAAATTTAAGAAAAAAATTAACCACAAATAATTAAAAATTGGCAAAAAAGAGGACAGACCCCTTTTTTGCCATAAGACTTTGTTGTATAATAAAAGCACTATAAAATATATAGAAAAAGCAATATTTGCAAAGGAGCAATATATGAGCAAAATAGAATTATTATCACCAGCAGGTGATTTAGAGTGCTTAAAAGTTGCAGTACAAACTGGAGCAAATGCAGTATATTTTGGCGCTGAAGAATTTAATGCAAGGGCAAATAGTAGAAATTTTAATAAACAAGAATTAGTAGAGGCAATTGAATATGCAAAATTAAGAGGTGTAAAAACGCATCTTACTTTAAATATTTTAATTAAAAATAATGAATTCAAAGATGCCATTAGATTGGTAGAATTTGCATATAATTCTGGAATTGATGCAGTTATTATTCAAGATTTGGGATT
>CANRFS010000043.1 GCA_947629965.1 uncultured Clostridia bacterium | reverse complement strand
AATTGATATAAATATGGGATGCCCTGCACCAAAGGTTGTAAAAAATGGCGACGGTAGTAAGCTTTTGCAAAATCCTAAATTAGTAGAAGATATAGTAAAAGAAGTAGTAAAAAGTACTGATAAACCAGTAACTGTAAAAATAAGAAAAGGTTGGGATAAAAATAGCATAAATGCAGTAGAAATAGCAAAAGTTATTGAGTCTGCAGGTGCATCAGCAATTACAGTACATGGAAGAACAAGAGATGAATATTATTCAGGGCACGTTGACTTAGAAGTTATAAAAAGTGTAAAAGAAAATGTAAATATTCCTGTAATAGGAAATGGAGATATAAAAACTGCAGATGATGCTAAAAAAATGTTTGAATATACTGGCGTAGACGGAATAATGATAGGCAGAGCAACTCTTGGTCATCCATGGATAATTGGCGAAATAATAAACAATTTAAAAAATGAAAAAACAGAGGAAATATCAAACGCACAAAAACTAGAAATAATAAAAGAACATTTAAAACTAGCAATGCAAGAAAAGGGAGAATACATAGCAATACGAGAAATGCGAAAACACATATGTTGGTACATAAAAAACTTAAAAGACTCTAGCAGAATAAGAGAAAAAGTAAATAAAATAGAAAATGCAAACGAATTACTAACTTGTCTGGAAGAATATTTTAATAATTTATGAATAAATTAAAAAAAGAATAGCAAATAGCTATTCTTTTTTTATATTAGGGAGGTCATACGTTATGAAGAAAATAATCATAATTGCAATAATTATAATAGTTGCAATAATTGCAATATTTTTTATAAAAAGCAATTATAAAAATTCTATATTGGGAAATAATATCAGTAGTAAATCAGCTGACGAAATTAAAAAATATATTTTAGATATTAATTCCTATGAACTAACCGCAAATATTACAATAGAATCTAATAAAAATACAAATGTATATGTGGCACAAGAAAAATATGTAAAAGAAAACAATATATTTGAACATGAAATAGTAGAACCAGAAAATGTAAAAGGTATTAAATTCACATATGATGGAACTAATTTAAAAATAGAAAATAGTAACCTTAATTTAAGTAAAATATACGAAAACTATCCATATATGGGAGAAAATACGATTACATTAATGAGTTTTATAAATGATTATACTGATTCTAATGAAACTAATATTTCTGAAAATGAAAACGAAGTAATATTAGAAGTTAAATTAAAAAACGGTAATAAATATAAAGCCTATAAAAAGTTATATATTGCTAAAAAAACAGGAGTACCAAATAAATTAGAAATACAAGATATAACACAAAAAACATCAATTTACATATTATATAATGAGATAAAAATAAATAATTTACAAAAGGAAGATATATTAGCTTTTAAATTAAAAGAAATTTCAAATGATATATAAAATTAAGTAAATTATATTCTTAATCTCAAACTTATCATATCTAAAATATAAATAAATTGAACTATTAGAAGTAAACAGGAGTGAAGAATATGATAGTCAAAAGAGGAGATATGTTTTATGCAGATTTAAGTCCAGTTATAGGATCAGAGCAAGGAGGAATAAGACCAGTTTTAGTAATACAGAACGACACAGGAAATAAATATAGTCCTACTGTTATTGTTTCTGCTATAACATCACAATTAAACAAAAATAAATTACCTACACATATAGAATTAGATTCAAAAGAATTTGGTTTAAAATCCGATTCAGTAGTATTGGCAGAGCAAATACGTACAATAGATAAAAGCAGATTGAAAGAAAAAATAGGACACATAGAAGATGATAAAATAATGAATAAAATAAATAGTGCTATTCGGAATAAGTTTCGGCCTAGAAGAATAGCAAAAAACAAGGAACCAAAAATTGGTTCCTTAATTTTTTAGTTTAATCTATTCTTTCTTTTTCTTTTCATCCTTCATAACTTCTTTAATAGAGCCTAAACCTGCAAGAGCACCAGTTGCTTCAAAAGGAATAAATACTTTGTTTGCATCACCCTCGGCAACTTTTTCTAATGCTTCTAAAGATTTTAGTTGAACAAGTTTATCATCTGGATTTGCTTTTTTAATAGAATCATAAACCATTTCAATTTCTTTAGCTTTAGCTTTTGCAACTTCGCGAATAGCTTCAGCTTCACCGATAGCCTTTCTTATTTTTGATTCTTTTTCAGCTTCAGCTTGAAGAATAGCGGCTTCTTTTTCACCTTCTGCAATTGTTATTGCTGCTTGTTTTTCACCTTCAGCTTGAAGAATTGCAGCTCTTTTATTTCTTTCTGCATTCATTTGTTTTTCCATTGCATCACGGATATCCTCTGGTGGTCTAATGTCTTTAATTTCAACTCTGTTTACTTTACAACCCCATTTATCAGTTGCTTCGTCTAATAACATTCTTAATTGATTATTAATTAAGTCTCTTGAACTAAAAGTTGAATCCAAATTCATTTTACCAACAATATCACGAATAGTAGTAATTGCAAGATACTCAATACCTCTTTTTAAAGATTGAATTTCATATACAGCCTTTGCTGGGTCTGTGATTTGATAGAACACAACTGTATCTATTGTTATTGTAACGTTATCTTCTGTAATAACTCCTTGTGGTGGAATATCCATTGTTTGTTCCTTTAAACTTACGACACTTCTTACATGATCAACAAAAGGAATAATTATTGTAAGACCTGCATCAGCAATTTTATGAAATTTACCAAGTCTTTCAATAATATAAACTTCAGATTGTTTAACAACTTTAATTGATTTTACTGCTATAATAAGAATTATAACTAATAGTATAATTAAAAATACCATTTTTATTTCCTCCTAAAAATATATATTAAATATTAATAACTAAACATTTAAATTAGTTCTTACTGGTGATACAATTAATTTAACACCATCTATTTTAAGAATTTCCACTTCAGTATCTTTTAAAATTTTAGATTCATCTTCTGTTTTTGCAGACCATATTTCTCCATTTACTTTAACTTGGCCAATTCCATGAATAGGGTCAATATCTTGAATTACTATTCCATGTTTATTTATGAGAGAATAACTATTTGTAGGAACAGATTTTTTCCCAACAAATTTATCTGCCAAAGGCTTTGTAAGTGGAATAAGTATACAAGAACTTATTACAAATACAGCGGTTTGTATCATAATGTTATCTGTTATAAAGCTTGTTATCATTGCAAGTAGAGCTCCAATTCCTAACCAAAAAATTAGAAATCCAACTGTTGCTATTTCAGCAATAAAGAAAATTCCTGCGGCTATCAACCAAAAACTCCACATATAATTTCCTCCTAACTTACAAATTCCATATATTATTATACTACAAAAATAAACAAAAGAAAAGTATTTGATGTAAAATATTAATAACAACTATATCTACCATCGAAATTAAGTGGTGTAGATGGCAAGCAAAGAAATTTTGTTGTGTTCATAATAGAAGGCCATCAAATGATTTTGATGACCTTTTCAAATATTTAATAATTTTATTAACTTTCTACAATTACTTTTGCAATATTGTATATAAGATTTAATTTTTCTGGTGGACAACTTTTAATTAAATTTGATAAATCTTTATTTAAATATGTGCTAGAGTCTTTGGAAACTCCATTTAAAATTTCACCTTCAGTAACATCTAGAATAGAACATATTTGGTTTAACCTTTTTAAATTTATATAAGAACTACCACGTTCAATTCTACTTAAAAATGCAACAGAAACATCTAATTTTTCTGCAAGCTTTTCTTGAGTAAGTTTTTTATTCATTCTTGCTTGTTTTAATCTCTCACCAATAATGTTGTAATCTAATGCCATATATACACCTCTTTTTTTATTTTGAATATAGCATTAATAGGTATACTTTTACAGAAACTTATCAATTAATATTTACTAAAATTCAATACTATTTGTTAACAATATTATTGGGAAAAAGTAAAAAAATATTCGAATAATTAAGGAAATATAAAACTGTGCAAAAAAGGAATTTTCCATATTATAAATATTAATATAGCAACAATTATTATTGTTAAGATTAAAGCTTTGAAGTCTCTAGAACGTTCATCAGAATCTTTATGAATTTCATTATTTATAAGTGATTTAAATGTAGAAGTATATCTTTTAATATAACCTTCATTATTAGTAGTATTTTTTTTAGTATTTGTATTATTAGGATCATTTTTCATATTATTCACCTACTCATTAAAATATAATATAAATATATAATAACACAAAAATTAGATTTGTAAACTTAAAAATAAAAATTAAATTAAGTATTGCAAAATAAAATTATTGTGATAGAATAGTAACAGAAAATTTGTTTGCAAGGAGAATTAAGATGATTGCATATGTAAAAGGAAAATTAGACACAAAAGCAGATACATTTGTTATAATAGATGTACAAGGAATAGGGTATAAAGTATTTATGCCAACAAAATCTATTGAAAGATTAGGTGAGTTAGGAGATACTGTTAAAGTATATACATACTATTATGTAAGAGAAGATAATATAAGTCTATATGGATTTTCTTCAAACGAAGAATTAAGAATGTTTGAACTTTTATTATCTGTAAGCGGAATTGGAGCAAAATCTGCAATAGTAATGCTGTCAGAAATAAGTCCATCAAGCTTTGCCTTAGCAGTAATTACAGATGATGTTTCAAAACTTGTAAAGATACCAGGCGTTGGCAAAAAAACAGCAGCAAGAATTATTTTAGAATTAAAAGATAAACTAAAAACAGAAAGCGCAATAGAAGCAAATGAGGAAATAAATGTTATACTTGAAAATGATAATAATACTAGTGAAGCAATTTCAGCACTTCAAGTTTTAGGATATACTAGAAAAGAAATAGAAAATGTATTACAAAAGGTAGATACAAAAAATCTAGAATTAGAAGAAATAATAAAACAAGCCTTAAAGTATTTAGCAAAAAATTAGACAAATTACAATTCATATAGGAAAAGAGGAAAAATCATGGATTTAAGTGTACCATTAGCGCATAGAGTAAGACCAAAAACACTAGACGAATTTGTTGGACAAGAAGAAATACTTGGAAAAGATAAAGTGCTATATAGAACAATAAAAGCAGATAGACTATCAAGTATAATCTTATGGGGACCAACAGGATCTCGGAAAAACATCTCTTGCAAAAGTAATTAGTAATACAACAAAATATAAATTTATAAAATTAAATGCAGTAACTAGTGGAGTAGGAGATATAAAGAATGCAATAGAAGAAGCAAGAAATCCATTACTTAACCCAAATGGAAAATGTATTTTATTTATAGATGAGATACACAGGTTTAATAAACTTCAGCAAGACGCTTTGCTTCCATTTGTAGAAGATGGAACAGTTATACTAATTGGTGCAACTACAGAAAATCCATATTTTGAAGTTAACAAAGCTTTAATTTCAAGATCAATGATTTTTAAATTAAACCCATTAACAATAGACAATGTGTTTACAATTTTAAAAAATGCGATAAAAAATCCAGAAGGTTTGGGCAGTTATAATATAAAAATAAAAGACGAAACGCTAAAAAAAATTGCTGAAGTTTCAAACGGAGATGTAAGAACAGCATTAAATAGTTTAGAAGTTGCAGTACTCACAACTCCAGTAAATGCAGATGGAGTAATTGATATAACAGATGAGATAGCTGCAAATAGTACAGGAAAGAAAAAGGCTATATTTGATAAATCCGGTGACAGTCATTATGATAATATAAGTGCATTTATAAAATCTATGAGAGGTAGTGACCCAGATGCAACAGTATTTTACTTAGCAAGAGCTTTAGAAGGAGGAGAAGATCCTGTATTTTTGGCAAGAAGAATTACAATTTGTGCATCTGAAGATGTTGGGCTTGCAAATCCTAATGCTTTGGTAGTAGCAAATAGCGCAATGCAAGCAGTTCATAGTATAGGTATGCCAGAAGCTAGAATAATACTTGCAGAAGCTGCTATATATGTTGCAAATTCTAAAAAATCAAATGCTTCATACTTAGCAGTAGAAAGAGCATTAGAAGATGTGAGAACAAAAGATACAGGAACAATTCCAATGCACATTAGAAATGCTCCAGCTAGTGGAATGAAGGATTTTGGATATGGAGTAGGATACAAATATCCGCATGACTATCCAAATCATCAAGTTGAACAACAATATTTGCCAGATAAAATGTTAGGAACAAAGTATTATATAAAAGATGATACTATAGATTAAAGACAAACAAAAATGGATAGGCTCCAAATGTAAAAAAACTTTTCAACATTTGGAGTCTGTCCATTTTTATTTATTTTTTTTATCGTCTGGTATATATTCTAATAATTCAGAAATTTCACAATTAAAAGCTTTACAAATATTATTAAGGTGTTTAACATCAATTCTTTTGACTTCTTCATAATACATTTTTGAAATAGTAGCTGGACGTATATTAGTCATTTCGGCTAATGCCTTTTGAGTCATTTTATTTTTTCCTAATAAATCCGACAATTTAATTTTTATCATGTTAATTCATCTCACTTTATATAATTTTGTTGTATTTTATCATTTTATGTATTAAAATAACATGGAGTAAAATCAATATAACGATAAACGTAATAAAAAGTTGCCTAACAGTAAAAAATACTAATATAAGGCAAAATAAAAAAAAGAGGTATAAAAAAATGAATTTTAGTAAAACTATAAATATGAAAAAAGTAGAATATATAAACTGGAAGGCCAATGGCCAAAATTATTTAAAGGAATTACAAGCTTTTTTAGATAAAGCAGAAAATATAGAAAATGAAGAATTAAGAAAAGAAATAATATTTCAAATGCTTAAATGTGATAAAGAATTAACATTACTTGCAGAAAAAATGTTTGAAAAATATAGAAATGAAAAAGAAAAAAGCCTAAAAGAAAGTGAAGATGATTAAAAAAATATCATTAGGAATAATTGCTGGATTCATAAGTGGATTATTTGCAGCAGGTGGAGGAATGATAGTTGTACCAGCGCTTGTTCATATATTTAATTTAGATGAAGCAGAAGCAAGGGCGACATCAGTATTTGCAATTCTTCCTATGGTTATAACAAGTGGATTGTTTTATTATAACAACAATTTTATAGACTGGAGTATCGGTATAAAATGCGCTATAGGTGGTATAATAGGAGGCTTTATAGGAGCAAAATTACTAAAAAAACTATCAGATAAAATTTTAAAAATAACTTTTATAATTTTTTTAAGTTATGTGTCTATAAAAATGGTTATATAAAATTATCCGAAAAAAAGGAGAAAAATGTTAGAAATTTTAACAGGAGTAATATCAGGAACTATAAGTGGTACAGGTATGGGAGGAGGAACAATCCTTATTCTCATACTTTCTGTTTTTATGGGAATAGATCAGCACATAGCGCAAGCTACAAATCTAGTATTTTTTGTTCCAACATCTATAACAGCAATAATAACAACTATAAAAGAAAAATTAATAAACTGGAAAATTGGAATTCCAGTAGCTATAGCTGGTATTGTTGGAGCAATTATTGGTGCGAAAATATCTGTAAATATGGATGTTAATCATCTAAAAAAATATTTTGGAATTTTTTTGATGATTATTACAATTTATGAAATATATTCATTAATAAAACAGAATAAAAAAAGCATAAATACAAATAATAAGTAAAAGAAAAATAGAAAGGAGAAAGTTTTATGAAATTTGTTAAAGGTATGATTATCGGAACAATGGTAGCAGCAGGAGTTGCAATGATGTATAATGATGGAATGATGAATAAAAAAAGAATTATGAAAAGAGGAAAACAATTAGCAAAAAAAATGGGAGCTTTTTAATAAAACTGTAGTATTAATTTGGTTGATATTATAATTTAGATATAAAAAGTCTATGTTGAATACAGAATAGAAAAAATAACCATGAATGATAATTAAAAATTATATTCATGGTTATTTTTTATTATCTTTGCATGATTTAAATTATTGATCAGCAAAATGCCTTTATCTTACTTACAACATTTAGGTTCAGGTTTAGGCTTGCAATTGCAATTATCTTTGTAATTATCCATGCAGTCGCATTTTTCATCGTCTTTGTAGTCATCGTTGAATGGTTTTTCATCACATTCTAATTTTACACCTTTTAGACATTTACCTTGACGTTTGCATTCTTTGCAAATTTTTACATGTTTTACTCTATCTACCCAAACTTGAATTTCATATGATTTGTCTGGGCAAAGTGGTCCAAAAACAAATTCTCCGTCTTTATCTGTAAACGTATGAGAAACTGGCTTTCTTTCTTCCTTACCATATTCACAAGATACCTCTATAAGTTTTACTACAGCATTTTCAACAGGATCTTTGTAGCAGTCTCTAATTACACCATAGATTACATTTCTGTTATCTTCTGGAAGATTAATTTCCAAGTCAAATTGTTTACCCTTCTCAATAAATCCATCAACTTTAACTACAGGACAAAAGTCTTTTTCAAAATCCATTAATATCATTCCTTTTCTTTTTTATTCTAGCGTTAAGCTTAATATATAATATGTAAAAATAAAAAGAAAAGTGATATAAAATGTAGATATTGAAAAAATGTTATGATATAATAAATTATATATTTTAATTTATTGATTAAATTTGTTTATTAAATGATTAATATTCATTTAAAGCAAAAGATAAGGAGAGATGTATGAAGAAAGTTCATATTTTAATTATTACATTAGTAATAATATTGCTTATAGGGTGTGTTGGATTTGCAGTATTATATTTTGCAACAGATATTTTTAAAGCAGATAAAGAAATTTTTGTAAAATATGCAGGACAAGTTGATTTAACAGATTTTATTAATCTAGAAGAATATAATAATTATTCAGAAAGAATAAAAAATGAAGCACATTCAGACATTGGAGAAATTAATATTACTTTATCAGGAGAAGGACAAGAGATAAATGAAAAAATAAAGATTTCAGGAAGTTCTGACCCAGTAAATAACAAAGCAAACTATGATATAAGTGTAAACCAAGGCGATCAGGCTTTACTTGAAATGAATTATTTAAAGGTTCAAGATTTTAATGGAATATTATTTAAGAATGTTGTTAATCAATATATAGTGGTAGAAAATAACAATTTGAATGAATTTGCAAGAAAACTAGGAATTACAGAAAATGTACGAGATAAAATAGAGTTTAATAATCAAGCAAGCAATATAACTAATGAAGAGTTAAATTCTATACTTAATAGGTATTTAAATATTGCACTTGAAGAAATACCTGAAGATAATTTTTATAAACTTGAAAAAACAGATATTACTTTAGGAGATAATACAGTAAAAGCAGATGGATATGGAGCAGATATAAAATTAAAAGATTTACAAAAAATATTAATAAAAGTATTAAAAAATGCTAGAGATGATGAACAATTATTTAATATAATAAAAAAGGTAAATAGCAATGTTACAGTTGAAGATTACCAGGATTATATAGATGAAAATATAGAACAAATTTCAGAAGAAATAACTGATGAAGAAAACATTAAAGTTTTAACTATATCTGCGTATAAACAAGGAAAACAAACAGTTAAATTAGACATAAATATAACTGAAAACGAAACAGATAGCATAGAAATAGCTATAGAAAAAAATAACGATGAAACTATATTAAGATTAAGTAGTGTAGATGTAGGTTATAATTCAGATTCTCAAATTATTTTTGAAGTTGCAAAAACATCAAATAGTGAGCAACAAGAAAATTATAACATTGCTATATCAACATTTATAAACGGTGAAGAGGAAGCAAGATACGATGTAAATTTATCAAGGACAGGAGCACTTAATGCTAATAATGTTGGCTTAAAATTTGCAATAAAATTCACATCAAGAGAAGGTATAGTAGAAAATATAGAATTAACGAATACAACAAACTTTGCATCAGTACCAGAAATCGAAGGGTTTGAAGCAGGAAATCATTTAGTAATAAATGACCTTTCGCAAGAACAAATAACAAATTTATTTACTAATTTAGGAAATTTATTATCAGAGAAGCTTAAAAATGAATTGTTTGTATCTTCTATGAGTAATATGATGGGAGTGTTTGAAACAGCTAAAGAGGCTACTAAAAATACACAAAACGCAGTTACTCAAGAACAAAATTTATCTTCGGGTGAAATACAGATAAATGGACAAACTTATAATAGTGTTGAAGAATATGTAAATACAAACGCAAATGCAAATACAGATCCAGATCCAATTTCACAATTAAATGCTCAGGCAATTCAAGTATTTAACAGTCAATTTACAGTATATGAAGGAACTCGAAAAGGAGCAGAAATTAAAAGTCTGCAAAGGATGATAGAGACAAACAACATATCAAATACAGAACATATAGTTACA
>CANRFS010000042.1 GCA_947629965.1 uncultured Clostridia bacterium | reverse complement strand
AACAGAGAATATGCAATGAGATTATTAAAATCTAGATTATATGAACAAGAAAAACAAAAAAGAGATGCAGAGCTTGCAAATGAAAGAAAGTCACAAGTAGGAACAGGAGATAGAAGCGAAAAAATAAGAACATATAATTATCCTCAAGGAAGAATCACTGATCATAGGATTGGAATGAGCATATATCAAATGGAAAACTTTTTAAATGGCGATCTAGATGAAATGATAGATAACCTAATTGCTGCAGATAGAGCAGAAAAATTAAAAGGTGACAGTAATTAAAATTTGACAAATAACAGTAGCCCTAGCGACAAGTAGTTACAAGGGCTACTTTTTTATTACAAAAACATTACAAAAACATGACAAAAATGTAACATTTTCTATTGACAATTTATTTAAAATGTAATATTCTTATTGTGCAGAAAAAATTATAAATTAAACGGAGGAATTTATCTTGGCTATAGGAGATATAATTGTAGGTATTGACATAGGGACATCTAAAGTAAACACTGTAGTTGGTGAAGTGAATAATTTCAATCAAGTTGAGATTATTGCTACAAGTGAATGCAAGTGCTTTGGAATGAAAAAATCTAAGATTATAGATGAAGAAGAAATTGCATCAGCTATTGTAAAAATAATACAACAAGCAGAAGAAACAGCTAATATAAAAATTCATTCAGCATATGTTACAATACCAGGTAAATATATAACAATTGTACAAAACAGTATTTTTAAAGAAGCAAAAGATAAATATGCAGGTATATCTACAAAAGATGTAACATCTGCAATAATGCAGGTAAAAGATATAGATGTACCAGATGATAAAGTTTTAATTGATATAATTGCAAATGAATTTTCTTTAGATAATGGAAGAATTGTAGAAGATCCAGTAGGAAGTTTGAGCTCTGCATTTACTGTAAAAGGACAAGTTATTTTAGCAGATAAAGATTATGTAAAAAAATTAACAAGTATATTTAAAAAAGCTAATATAGAAATAGATGGAATAGTATCAAATGTTCTTGCAGAAAGAGGTTTAATATTAGATAAAAATGAATTAAAAGACAATGTAATGATATTAGACATAGGTGCAGGCAATATTGATATAGGAGTATTCGAAGGAGAATCATTTTTGTATACAAATACAATACCACTTGGCGGAGATAATATAACTTCTGATATAGCTTATGTATTTAATATTAGTGAAGATGAGGCCGATAGATTAAAAAAACAATATCGGACTTGCATTAAAATCATTTATAGATAATGATACAGATATAATTTTAAATACATATAAAGGCGAAGAGAGAACAAAAACCATTAAGAGTTCAGAGCTTATAGAAGTTATTGAAGCAAGAGTAGAAGAAATGTTTTCACTAGTTAATAAAAATATATCAAATGAAGGAATAAAATCGAATATAAACAATGTAATTTTAACAGGTCAAGGAATTACAAATATAAATAAAAGCGATGTAGCAGGTAAAATAACTTTAAATATACCTGTAAAAATATCAACAGGCAGATTAATAAGCACTATAAAACCAAGCTATAGATCAAGTTATGCGTTAGTAAGATATGTTGCATCAAGGCCTTATGCAAAAACTGTATCTAGTAGTATTGATGTTAGAACAGAAGAAAATGTATTAAGAACGATTGTAGAGCGTATAAAAGAATTTTTTTATTCATAATTAGTACTAAAATTTTGTGTGTTAAAACACAATTATAGATTAGTTTTAAAATTTTTAAATATATATTGGAATGATAATGAGTTGTATAGGAAGTAAGATACTAACTTCAAAATTCCAAATTCAAAAAAATGGAGGAGGATTAAGCAATATGGTGGAAACAGAATATGAAGAAAACAATTACATGATGGATGGAACAGCAACAATCAAAGTAATTGGTGTTGGAGGAGCAGGAAATAACGCTGTAAACAGGATGGTGGAAGCAGGAATAAAAAATGTAGAGTTTATAGCGGTTAATACAGATAGACAAACACTTCAAAAATCAAAAGCAAATTCAAAAATCCAAATAGGAGAAAAACTAACAAGAGGATTAGGAGCAGGTGCAAATCCTGAAATTGGTATGCAAGCTGCAGAGGAAAGCAAAGCAGAGATAGCTGAAGTGTTAAGAGGAGCAGATATGGTATTCGTTACAGCCGGAATGGGTGGAGGAACAGGAACAGGAGCAGCTCCAATAGTTGCAGCAGCAGCAAAAGAGCTTCGGAATATTAACAATAGGCGTTGTTACAAAACCATTTACTTTTGAAGGAAAGAAAAGACTAAATCAAGCAGAAAAAGGAATTAATAATTTAAAAGAAAAAGTTGATACATTAGTTGTTATTCCAAATGATAAATTATTACAAATTATAGATAGAAGAACATCAATATTAGAAGCATTTAAAATGGCTGATGATGTTTTAAGACAAGGTGTTCAAGGAATATCAGATTTAATTTCTGTGCCTGGATTAATTAACTTAGACTTTGCAGATGTTAAAACTGTAATGTTAAATACAGGTATGGCACATATGGGTATTGGTAGAGCAAGTGGAGAAAACAGAGCAGAAGACGCTGCAAAACAAGCTATTCAAAGTCCATTACTAGAAACAACTATAGAAGGTGCAAGAGGAGTTATTATTAATATAACAGGTGGAAATGAATTAGGATTACAAGAAGCAAATACAGCAGCAGAACTTATTCAAAGAAGTGTAGATCCAGAAGCAAATATTATATTTGGTGTTGTTACTGACGAAACTTTAGGAGATGAAATTACAATAACAGTTATTGCTACAGGATTTGAAAAAGAGGATTCACCAATTTCTAGTATAGGTGTAGAAAACTTAGTTACAAATACATGGAATAAAAAAATAAATTCTATACCAACACCTACAGAAAATAAAGAAACACAAGGTGATTTAGATATACCTTCTTTCTTAAGAAAAAAAGGAAATAAATAGATAAAATAAAATATTAATAAATAATAAAAAAGAAATAATCTGAAAATGTAGATTATTTCTTTTTTTCGCGCTCAAGATATGACAGATTATTTAAACAAGCTGTAGTAAAATAACCAGTACAGTTAAATAAAGAGGTGGACTATTGACAATATATATTGATATCATTTTACTTGAAAATTTATTTATGAATTATATTATTTTATTTGCAACAGGGACCATAGTAAAAACACCAATAAAAATAATTAGAACTTTTATATCAAGCACAATTGGCAGTATATATGCGATTATTTCATACGTATCTACAATGGAAATATATTCTAATATAATTTTAAAAGTAATATTATCAGTAACTATGGTATATATAGCATTTGATAGTAAAACTATAAAACAATTATTTAAGCAATTGATAATATTTTATCTTACATCATTTACATTTGGAGGAGTTGCTTTTGCGTTTTTGTATTTTGTAAGCCCGGAAAATATATTAATGGAGAAGCGGAGTATTAATAGGAACATATCCAATAAAAATAATTTTAATAGCAGGTATAGTAGGATTTATTATAATTACAACAGCATTTAAAAATATAAAAGGAAAATTAAGTAAAAATGATTTGCATTGCAATATAAAGGTAAATATAAATTCTAAATATACTTATATTAATGCAATTATTGATACTGGAAATTTTTTACGAGAACCAATTACAAAAACTCCAGTTATAGTAGTAGAAAAAGATGTATTAATTAATATAGTGCCAGATTATATATTAAACAATTTAAATGAAATAATAGACGGAAAGGATTTTGATTTGGAAGACTATAGCTCAAAAATAAGAATAATTCCATTTACATCATTGGGCAAAGAAAACGGAATACTACTAGGATTAAAGGCTGATAATGTAGAAATAGATTTGGAAGAAAATACTATGAATATAACTGATGTAATTATAGGAATATATAATGGTCATTTAAGTAAAAATGGTAAATATAAAGCACTAATAGGTTTAGATTTGCTAGAAACCTCTGATATTGACAACAAATTAGCTGTTAAAATTTAAAATTAAAGAGAACAAAGCTCTTAGAATTTTGAAGGAGGTAAATTATGAATTTATTAGAAATCTTAAGGTCAAAAATCAATACAATATATGTTAAATATTTAAATAATGAGGAAATAGAGACTTTTCCTATACATTACATAGGAGGCAGTCAAACACTTCCACCTCCTTTGGATACAAAAGAAGAAGAGGAACTTTTAGAGAGATTATCAAATAATGATATGAAGGCAAGGCAAACATTAGTAGAAAGAAATTTAAGATTAGTTGTATACATAGCCAAAAAATTTGAAAATACCGGAGTTGGTATAGAGGATTTGGTATCGATTGGAACTATAGGACTTATGAAAGCAATTAATACATTTAATACCGGAAAAAATATTAAACTTGCAACTTATGCCTCAAGATGTATAGAGAACGAAATACTTATGTATTTAAGAAGAAGTAATAGAATAAAAGGTGAAATTTCAATTGATGAACCATTAAATCAAGATGGAGACGGAAATGAATTACTATTATCAGATATCCTTGGTACAGAACCTGACATAACATCTAGAGGAATAGAGGACGAGGTAGATAAAGTATTGCTCAAAGCTTCAATAGAAAAATTAAGCAATAGAGAAAAAAATATAATGGAACTTAGATTCGGATTCATAAGCGGAACAGAGAAAACCCAAAAGGAAGTAGCAGATATGCTCCGGAATTTCCCAAAGTTATATATCTAGGTTAGAAAAAAAGATAATGAATAAAATGAAGAAAGATATTATGAGTAAAACAGGATAATTCCTGAGATTTATTTATCAAAATATCCGCTGATTTCTTCTAGATTATCAAAATTCACTTGCCTTAACACTTCATAAGCTACTATTGCAACAGAATTAGACAAGTTAAGTGAACGCAATGTTTTTCGCATTGGAATTCTAATTGCATTATCAATATATTTTTTTAATAAATCTTCAGGAAGACCTTTTGTTTCTTTTCCAAACAAAAGAAAAACATTATCTAATTTAGAATAATCAACATCAGAATAACAATGCTTTCCCTTTGTAGTAACAAAAAACATATTATTTTTTTCTGGAATATATTTATTTAAAAAATCATCTAAAGATTCGTGTTCTTCAATATCTAATTTATCCCAATAATCAAGCCCAGCTCTTTTTAAATATTTATCAGATATTTCAAATCCTAAAGGCTTTACAAGATGAAGCCTTGCTCCTATTGCTGCACATGTTCTTGCAATATTTCCTGTGTTTTGTGGTATTTCTGGTTCAACTAATACTATATTTAAATTCATTTATTAAGCATCTCCTTTTTACATATTATATCATATTATGAAATTAAGTAACATTAAAAATTGACTTTTAATAATAGTGGTGCTAAACTTAAAATAAATAAAAGGAAGAAATTATATGAGCAAAAAAACACAGATAAAAATAATAAGAATAATAATTGCAACATTAATTATAGCTATCCTTTCTGTTTTCCTTTGGAAGCTTGCTCCATTCATAAAGAATTTATCTAGCACAGAAGGTCAAATAGCGTTTAAAGATAAAATAGATAGTATGGGGATTTCTGGGATATTTTTACTATTAGGACTTCAAATATTACAAATATTATTAGTAATTTTGCCAGGAGAACCTTTTGAAGTTCTAGCAGGAATGTGCTATGGAGCTTGGGGAGGATGCTTATTTATAACAGCATCAGTATTTATAACAACAACAATAATTTTCTTTACAGTCAGAAAATTGGGGCATAAATATTTGTATAACTTTTTTAAAAAAGAAAAAGTTGATAAAATTATGCAAAGCAAACTACTAAAAAATCCAACAAATTTAGAAATTATGTTGTGCATACTATTTTTTCTACCTGGAACACCAAAAGATTTATTTGTATATATTGGAGGACTTTTACCAATAAAACCATTAAGATTTATTTTAATTGCCACACTTGTAAGATTTCCATCTGTAATTACATCTACTATGGTGGGGGCAAATATTTCAAACGGAAACTGGGGAATAAGTTTATTAATATATGCAATAACATTTATAGTAGCCATGATATTTATATATATAGTTAGTTTAAAAGATAAAAACAAAGAAATTATAGATATAATAAAACCTTCATAAAGTTATTAAAAATATCATAATATTAAAAGAAAATAACTTATGGAGGTTTTTATTATGATTCAAAAAATAGAATTACCATATCGCTTGGATTCATTAGAACCATACTACAATGCAGAAACATTAAATATTCATTATAATATTTTATACAAAGGATATGTAGATAATTATAACAAGATACAAGAAGAATTAAAAAATGCAAGAGAAAAAAACGATTTTGAAAATATAAAATGTCTTGAAAAAAATTTAAGCTTTCAAGGCTCAGGTGTTATTTTACATGAAATGTTTTTTACAAATATGAAACCACAATCAAGATATGAAATGGGCGAAAGATTATATGATCAAATAAATAAAGATTTTGGCTCATTTAACGCATTTAAAAATCAATTTAATGAAGCAAGTAAAGCAGTAGAAGCATCTCGGATGGGGCATTTTGGTGTGGGTACCAAGATTTAATAAACTAGAAATACTTCAATGTGAAAAACATCAAAATTTAACATTATGGGGATGTATACCAATTCTTGTAATTGATATGTGGGAACATTCATACTTTTTACAATATAAAGCAAATAGAGGAGAATATATAAACGCATTTTGGAACATTATAAATTGGAAAACAGTAAATAATAGATTTGAATATATATTAAAAAAATAAGGAAAAAGGTCTGATTAAATTATTCACTAAAGTCAAAATTTGGAACATACTCCTCTTCATGCTCTTCAAGTTCCTGAATATATCCATTTTTTAAATTTAAAGAATATAAATAGTTAAATATCTCTTTATATTCTTTTTTATTTAATTTTCTATTAATTAAATTATCTTCTTTAGCCTTATATGTTGGAAAGTACTGAGACATCACACTTACATAAATATTAGGAAGGTTATCTGAAATCCACTTTAAAATATTTTTGCTGTTTTGAATGTGGTTTGGTAAAACTAAATGCCTTATAATAACTCCTTTTTTAATAAGCCCATTCTCATCAAAGCAAGCTTGTCCAACTTGAGCATACATTTCTTTTATAGCATTTGTTGCAATCTCAAAATAGTTATCAACATTAGAATATTTTTTAGATAATTCATTTGTATAATATTTTAAATCAGGTAGATAAACATCAATATATCCATTTAATAATTTAATTGTTTCAATATTTTCATATCCATTTGTATTATAAATAATAGGAATATTAAGGCCGCTTAATTTAGCAATTTTAATAGCTTCAATAATTTGATATACATACATAGTTGGAGTAACTAAATTAATATTATGAGCTCCCTTTTCTTGCTGGTTTAAAAAAATTTCAGCAAGATGATCAGTAGTTATTTCTTTTCCCTTCCCTAAATTGCTAATTTCATAGTTTTGGCAATATATACAATTAAGATTGCAGTTAGAAAAGAAAACTGTACCAGAACCATTTGTACCACTAATACAAGGCTCTTCAAACATATGAAGAGAGCTAAGTGCAATTTTTAACTTATCATCACACTTACATCTTCCTTTAATTCCATTTAATCTATTAACTTTGCATTTATGTGGGCATAACGTACAATTATCTAACATATTATATTCCTATTCTTTTTTTAAATATATTGATTGAGAAGGGTATGCAAGTTCTATACCGGCTTGCTTAATCATATCTAACAACGTAAAATTAATTTCTTCTTTGAATTTCAAAAATGCTTCATAATCTATTATATCTGTATAAAAACTAACAGAAATATCTATTCCATCAGCAGAAATTGTATCAAAAAATACTCTAATATTTTCTTTAAGAATATTTTCATTTGCATTTAATACAGTTTTTATATTTTCTGTTAAGCTTGCAACCCTTTCTAATGGGGTATTTAGCTCCAAGGTTAGCAATATGTCATATCTTCGCTTTTCTCTTTTTGATGAATTTATAATAGAAGTAGTTGTTAAAATGCTATTTGGAAGAACAACTATTTGATTATTTACATCCCTTATTCTTGTAGTTCTAAATGTCATATCCTCAACAGTTCCGGCGTATTTATCAACTTCGATATAATCACCAATATCAAAAGGCCTATCAGAAATTATAGATAATCCCGCAAGGAAACTTTTGGCAACATCTTGTGCAGCAAGCGCTATTACAACACTGCTTATTCCAAGACCAGTAACTAAACCACTTAAATCATATCCAAGTTCAGCAATCACTATAAATGCTGCAACAATATATATTAATGCTTTAAGTATTTTACTAAAGAAATTTATTGTAGTATCTGTTCCATCAATATGAAGTTTTTCTCTAATTTTGCCGAATGTTTCAGAGTTTGTATCGAATAAATTAGAAAATCCCTTTGCTACTAACAATATAGTACATATTTTAAATATTTTAGTAGCTATATTTACAACATTATCCGGAAACTTTAAAACAATAATTCCAAGGTATACTCCAAGTAATGCGAAGAAAATTTTCAGCGGTTTATAAAATACATTTTCTTTAACTTTAGCTTTGTCTTTTTTTAATCTAAACATCTTTATTATTATATATGCAAAAAAAGAGCTAAATATTTTAAAAAATACAATTATTGCTAGTCCTATTCCAATATCGATAATATTTTCAAGAGATAAATTTCTGAAAAATTCAATTGCTTCATTTATAAATTTCATAATTATCACCTTATATATACTAGCATATTTTTTAAAGTTATTCAATAACGCATAAAACGAGAATTTAAAACATAAATTTTAGAAAGGGGGGAGTTATGAAAGTAAAAAATTTAATTAGTATATTGGCTATCTTTACAATAATTCTTACGATTTCTATTCCTGCATTTGCATTTCCACCATCTAATAGAGAATTATATAATGGAATAGATGTAAGCCAGTTTCAAGGGAGAATCGATTTTGAAGAAGTAGCAAGAAGTGGAATAGATATAGTTTATATAAGAGCAAGTGAGGGAACCAATTATATCGATCCATATTTTAGAGAAAATTATGAGCAAGCAAAGGCAAATGGTTTAAAGACAGGATTTTACCACTATGTAACTGCAAGAACAGTTGAAGAAGCAAGAGAAGAAGCAGAATTTTTTGTGTCAAATATAAAAGAAACAGAGCCAGATTGCAAACTTGCAATGGACTTTGAAGTATTTGGAAATTTAAGCAAGAGTGAAATTAATGAAATTTCGGAAGTATTTTTAGAAACAGTATCAAAATTGAGTGGCAAAGAATGTGTAATTTATAGTGACGCATTTAATGCTGCAGAAACGTTTGATGAAGAACTAGCAAGACAATATGCAATATGGGTTGCTGATTATTTCGCAAACGAACCGGCAAACAATGGCAAATGGTCTACATGGGTAGGATTTCAATATTCTGATATAGGGAGAATAAATGGAATCGAAGGAAATGTTGATAGAGACTATTTTACAAATGGAATATTATTAAATGATACAACAAAAATCCCTACGGATACAACAAAAGAGCCAAATCAAAAATTTAAAGATATTACAGTAAAACGAGGAGAAACATTAAGTGAGATAGCTATAAAATACAATACGTCTTATGAATATTTAGCGAAAATTAATGATATAAAAAATCCAAATCTAATTTTCGTAGGAGAAAGATTAAAAGTACCAACATTTGCTAAAGAAATACATGATACCAGTCATTTATTATATGTTGTAAAAAGAGGAAATACGTTGAGTCAAATTGCAAGAGAATTTGATGTATCGATAGAACGTATTGTAGAATTAAATGACATTAAAAATCCAAATTTAATTTTTGTTGGAGAAGTTTTAAGAATTCCTATAATTAATAGGTGAAAGATGTGTGAAAAGGAAGCGGAATTTAATTTTCAGCTTCTTTTTAAACACTGGAATAAAATTAAAAATGTGGAATATACTAGTAATATAGTATAAATTTTATTTAAAGTGTTGACAAATATGCAAAAGCAGAGTATACTATTACAGTACGCAAATTAAATATCGCGGGGTGGAGCAGTTGGCAGCTCGTCGGGCTCATAACCCGAAGGTCGTAAGTTCGAGTCTTACCCCCGCAACCAAACTTTAATCACTAGAACTATAACGGTTTTAGTGATTTTTTAATGTTTTTAAATAGTTTACAATAATGCTAAAATTAAGCACTATTATGTCTATTTGGGAAAAAGTTGGGAAAAGTAAACACATCAAACTACTGAAACTCTAATAAAAAATCATAAAAATTCACTAATTAATATTTTGTAAATTGTATAATAAAACTGTGCAAAAATTCTCAAGTAAAATTGAGCAAATTTGCTCAGTTTTTTCTTT
>CANRFS010000041.1 GCA_947629965.1 uncultured Clostridia bacterium | reverse complement strand
TTACAGGAAAAAATGTTTATAAAGGAACAACAACAGCAAACTTTAAAATTGAAAAGAAAAATAATACAATAACAGCATCAGATAAAACAATAAATTATTCTAAAAAAGCACAAACTATTAAATTAGGAGTAAAACAGGCAGGAGACGCAAAATTAACATATAGTAGCAATAACAAATCTATTACTGTAAATAGTTTAGGAGTAGTAACTGTTAAAGCTGGATATGTTGGAAAAGCAACAATTACAATTACAGCAAATGATACAGCAAACTATAATAAAGCAACAAAGAAAATTACAGTTGTGGTTAATAAAATTAATAATAAGATTAAAGCATCAGACTTTACTAAAAAATATTCTACAAAATCACAAAGCTTTACAATTAATGCAAAACAAGCTGGAGATGCAAAACTAACATATAGTAGCAATAATAAAAATGTAAAAGTAAATAGTTCAGGAAAAGTAACAATAGCAAAAGGATTTATAGGAACAGCAACAATTACAATTACAGCAAAAGAAACAGCAGGCTATAAAGCAGCAAGTAAAAAAATAACAATAACAGTAAATCCACCAGCAATAACAATATCTAAGTTGAGCAACAGTGCAGGAAAGAAAATGACTATAACATGGAAAAAGAATACAGCAGTAACAGGATATGAAATACAATACTCAACAGATAAGAAATTCAAGAAAGATGTAAAAACAGTAAAAGTAACAAAGAATAGTACAACATCAAAAGTAATAAAAGGATTAACAAAGAACAAAAAATACTATGTAAGAATTCGTTCATATAAGACTGTATCTAAAGTAAATTACTATTCAGACTGGACTGTAAAAAACATTAAAATTAAAAAATAAGCAGAAACCAAGAGAGTGCTATAGGCACTCTCTTTTCTATATAATTAAAAAAGAAAATTTAGAATTTCTATAAGTCCAAAAATTAAAAATAAAATTCCAGAGAATTTTTGCATGATGTTTTCTGGTATTTTATGAGAAAGAGCTCTGCCAAATACAATTGCAATCAAATCACTCATAATCATTCCAACAATTGCTCCGCATATAAGAGATATCTTGTATGCAGAATATTCAATACCAAGCCCTATTGAGGCAAGAAATGTTTTATCTCCTAATTCACCAACAGCAATAGTAAATGCAATAAATAAAATATATCCTAAATTATTTTTTAAATTTTTTCTATTATTTTGACTATTTTCTTCATTCTCTGTTTTAGATTTTAGCAGAGTAATTATTCCAAAAATGATAAAAGAAATGTATGTAATTATTTTTAAGAAATGTTGAAAAATTAAGTTTTCAATATTTCCAAGGAAACTACCAAATAATATTGCAATTCCATGGCTAAATAATGAGCCTAATGCAACTCCTAATAATATAGTTTTAGCTTTTAATTTAGAAGAAAAAGATAAAACTAGAAGCTGTGTTTTGTCACCAAGTTCGGATATAAAAATTAAAAGAAAAGCAATTAAAAAAGGGTAAATAAAGTCCATATTATCACCTAAAAAAATATATTCTTAAAAACTTGTTAATATTCCTTAAAAAAGAACATAAATATGGTATTGGAAGGTAAGGAATAAACATGCAAAAAATAAACTTAAAAGATATATATACTACTTGCTTTGTTATTATAGGTACAATAATAGGTGCTGGGTTTGCATCTGGGCAAGAGATTTATACTTTTTTTAATAAGTACGGTGTAAAGGGATTAATAGGTATCTTTATATCAATTGTTTTAATAGCGTACATAATTTATAAAACATTTAAAATTATATTAAAAAACGATATTAATAACTATCAGGAATTCATAGAAAATGTCATGCCAGAAAGATTACTAACAAATAAAATGATAGGGCTTACCATAAATAATATTATAAACATATTTCTTTTAATATCTTTTAATATAATGGTAGCTGGATTTGCAACGTATTTTATGCAAGAACTTAATATTTCCAAATGGTATGGCGCGATTTTAATAGCTATTTTAGCATTTATCACTTTATCTAATAATAGCAATGGAGTAATAAAGATAAATACATTTTTAGTTCCAACAATAATTTTACTAATTGCTTTTTTAGGAATAAATAAAATTGAATATACAGAAATTATTAACCAGAATAGTAAAAATTCTATATACTGGATTTTAAGCAGTATTTTATATGCTAGCTATAATAGTATAACTTTAATACCCATATTAATAAGTATAAAAAACAAAATAAAAACAAAAAGTGAATCATTACTACTTACAATTATAGTAACTATTATAATGCTAATATTATCTATTATTATTTTTCTACTGATGAATACTTTTATAAGCGAAATATATAAAGTAGAAATACCAATAGTCTATATAGCAAATACTATGGGAAAAGGATTTAAATACATGTATGGAATTGTTATATTAATGGCAATATTTACAACAGCAATTTGCGCAGGGTATGGATTTTTAAATAATGTTACAAAAACTAAGAGAAGTTATTTATTTTGCGCAGCGTTTATTTGCTTGGTTTCAATACTAATAGGACAAATGGGATTTTCAAATTTAATAAATCTTCTATATCCGATTTTTGGATATTTAGGAATTCTACAATTAATTTTTATAATAATACATTAAAATACCTTGAAAAAAAACTATTGTTTTGATATAAATAAAATAGCAAATCAAAACATATAGAAAAGGTGTAATTATGAAATATTATATGTTTAATGGATTTTCTCGGTAAGGCAGATGTAGGCGCAGCTAAAAAGAAAATTAATAAAGGTAAGGTTTTAAAAGTTTCAGCTATATTAATTTTTATCATATTAATAATTACGATTTTTATTTTGTATGTAAAAAACGAAAGAGTAAGAAGCTTTTTTGATACATATATATTTAGAAAAATAATTAATGAGGAAAATGTACCGAGCATAGATATTGAGAATGTAACAAATGCAAACATATTCGCATTTAGCAAATATATAGTTGTACTAGATCAAAATGTATTGAATATGTATAATAAAGCAGGAAAACGTGAACATAGTCTAGATATAGAAATTTCAAATCCTATATTTGAAACAAGTGGCAATTATTTATGTATTGCAGAAAAAGGTGGACAAGAAATATATTTAATAGAAAACAAAAATATAGTATGGCAAAAAGAAATTGAAGGAGAAATATCTAGTATAAATGTAAATAAAAATGGCTATGTTTCAGTAACAATATCTGGTACAAGTTATAAAACAGTAGTCCAAACCTTTAATTCAAAAGGCGATGATTTATTTAAATTTTATTTTTCAACTACAAATGTAATAGATACAGATATATCTAATGATAACAAGTATTTAGCAATTGCAGAGGCAAATTTTTCAGGAATCGTTGTTCAGTCAAATGTAAAAGTGGTATCTATGGATGATGCTATAACTAATTCAACCGAGTCGATAAAATATACACATATAGCAAAAGCAAATGACTTAATTATAAATATAAAGTATAATAATAAAAACGATTTAATATGTATGTATGATGAACACATTGATGTATTAAAAGGCGAAGAAAACACAGAATTAGTAAATTTAGTAGATGAAAAACCATTATTTGCAGATATTAATCTTTCATCAAACATAATAAAGATTGTAAAAAAGTCAGAAGGACTACTTGATAGTTCTGTAGAAATGCAAATAATAAACAGCAACAATGTAAAAGAGATAAATAGATACACAATAAATGGAACACCGAAAAAAATTTACACTCAAGGAAATATGATAGCTGTAAATTTAGGAACGAATATAATGTTTATAAACTCTAGTGGCTGGCTTGTAAAAGAATATGGATTTACGCAAAAAGAAGAAATACAAAATATTGTTATGTGTGATGGGATATCAGGGATTATCTCTAAAAATAAAATATATATAATTTCATTATAAGGGGGAAAATATATGTCAATTATATTTGATATAATAATAGTTGCAATCATAGCATTATGTACTTTTATAGGGTATAAACAAGGATTAGTAAAATCCGCAATAAAAATTTTAGCATTTTTTATTGCGATAATAGTAGCACTGGTTTTATATAAACCAGTAAGTAATTTAATCATAAACAATACACCAATATATGATAATATAAAAAATGCAATGATAGAAAAAATAAAACCAGAAGGTGTAGAAAAAGATGAAGAAATAAGCATTGAAGATGCTAAAGGACTTATGATTTTAGGTGAGACAGCAAATAGCACAATAGAAACAATAGCCGATGCTTTTACAGTAAAGTTAATAGAAACCGCAGTTTTGTTATTAATATATATAATTGTTAAAATAGCCTTAAGATTTGTAACTGCTCTAACAGATTTAATTACAAAACTTCCAATATTAAAACAAGTAAACACACTTGGAGGAGTAATTTACGGTTTAATTAAAGGTGTTATAGTTGTATATGTAATACTTGCAATAGTATATCTAGCAGCACCATTATTAAATAAAACGATAAATGAAAATATTGATAAGTCAATACTTACAAAAACATTATATAATAATAACTTTATACTACATATAATAAAATAAAAGTAGAAAATTTTACAAAAACAGTGCTAAAAAAAGATATAAATATTGCTATTTATATCTTTTTTTGTTATACTATATACTATGTAATTCAATTAGGAGTGTGAAAATATGGGAAAACATGAAAAAACAAAAGAAGAAATAAAATCAAGCAATCAAAAATCAAAAAAAACAGCAGTAAAAGGAAAAAAGAAAAAACATGTAGCACTAAAAGTATTCTTAGTAGTATTAATAATATTAGGAATAGCAGGAGGTCTATTTGTAAAAAGAGTTCAAGATTTACATGGAAATTGGCTCGCTGCGTTACTTGGGCACAATGAAGAAACAGTAAAAAATTTAGATAAATTATATGTATTAGCTATGGGCGAAAGCACAGGAATGTCAGACACCATAATAGTATGCTCATATGATCCAAAAACTCAAGAAGCATCAATGCTTTCAATTCCAAGAGATACATTCGTTGGAGATAGCAAAAGCCATGCTTCTGTATATGATAAAATAAACTCATTATATAATAATGGACAAAATCCTGAAAATACTCTAGAAGCAGTAAATAAAATAACAGGGCTAGATATAAAGAATTATGTGTTAATAGATACTAAAGGTTTAGTAAAATTAGTAGATGAAATTGGTGGAATAGAATTCGATGTACCAATAAATATGAAATATGACGATGAAACACAAGATCTACATATTAATTTCCAAAAAGGATTGCAAAAATTAAATGGGGAGCAAGTTGAAGAACTTGTTAGATTTAGACATAACAATGATGGAACATCATATTCATATGATTATGGTAATGAAGACTTTGGAAGAATGAGAACACAAAGAGAAGTAATTATAACAGTTGCAAAACAAATGATACAATTAAAAAATATAACAGAGATAGGAAAGATTATAGATATAGCAAGAGAATATGTTAAAACAAATATGAATTTTGATGATTTGAAAGATTATATACCATATATGATTAATATGAGTGCAGAAAATATACAAGCAGAACGATTACCAGGAGATTCAGACTATTTAAATGGTTTATCATTCTTCTTATATGATGAAGAAGAAACAGAGTCTTTAGTTGATAAACTTTTCAGAGGAATACCTGAAGAAGTGCCTGAAGAACAAATAGATGCAAATAATGTTATTAATTCAGTAAATACATTATAAATTATAAATAAAAATGAGGGGGAAAATTATTTATTTTACCTCCTCATTTACTATTGACTTAAAAAAACAACTGATGTAAAATTTTATATATTAATATTTCATAATTCTTTTTTTAATTCTTCTATTTTTTTTCTTACGTTTCTTTGCTTTTAAATATAAGTATATTAGAACAATAATTACAAGTATTATTAAAGTATATATTAAAGCATTAGATTTTTTTACATCGCTATTTGCAAGTAAATCAGTAGTATAATCTATTCCGTCTACAGTGTATGTAACACTACCTATTACATCACCCTTATTTATAGGAGCCTTCAAATCATCATTCAAATGAATTTGTGGAAGTATTGCTAAATCTTCATCAGATGTTTTAACTAATGCGTCTATATCATCTGCAACTACAGAATCTAATTTCTTTGTATTTCTTGTAGCATGCTTAACATTTATAGTTTGAACAACTCCACCAGAACCAATAATTTCCTTCATCTCGTAATTATTAAACCCATATTCAAACATTTTTTTAGTATCTAAATATCTATTACTTTCACCATTTTCATTTTGATCTGAACCTAAAACAACAGTAAGCAGTTCTAAATTATCTTTTTTAGCAGATGCAATTAAACAATTACCTGCAGGAGTGGTAAATCCAGTTTTTACACCGTTAGCATATTTATAATAATAAACATTATTTTTTAAAAGTAGAGCATTTGTAGTAGTAAAGAATCTATCTTCCTTATTATATTTATTTGTAGTTGGAAGTTTATATGAAGTAGTAGATATAAGAGTTCTAAAAGTTTCATTTTGCATAGCATATCTAGAAATTATGGCCAAATCATGCGCTGTAGAATAATGATTTTCATCATGAGCACCATTAGGATTAACAAAATTCGATGATGTGCAACCAAGTTCTTTTGCCTTTTCGTTCATCTTTTTAGAAAATTCTTCAACAGAACCCGATATGTGTTCTGCAAGTACAATTGCAGCATCGTTTGAAGAACCAACCATTAAAACGTGTAATAACTGGTCTACAGTAAGTTCTTCGCCAACTTGCAAGTTGGCTGTAACATATCCAGCAGAAATACTCATAACTGCATTATAGCTAACAGTAGCAACTTCATTTAAATCGCAATTTTCTAAAGTGATAATAGCAGTTAGTACTTTAGTTAAACTTGCAGGGTACATTTTGTTATCTATATTTTTCTTATAAAGTATTTTACCAGTTTTTAAATCCATTAACAAAGCTGAAGGAGAAGCAATGCTAAGAGATGTTTTATCAGCGGCATTTACATTGCCAAATAATATTAAACTTAAGCTTAAGAATATAAGAAAATAAATAAAAATTCTTTTTATATATTTCATTTCACATCATCTCCAAATTATCTATATAACAATTCTATTAATATAATATATTAATTTATTACTAAAAACAAGATATTTATAATTAAATTTATGGAGGTATTACATATGGAAATTTTAAGCAAAAAAGAAAAAATAATTCTTATTATAATAGTAATATTTATACTATTATTTATTGGATATTATATAATATCCAAGGCAAGCAATTCTGATTATATCAGTTTAGAAACAGAAGAAAATAATATTATAGAAGAACAAACAGAAGAACAAGAGAATTTGCAGGAAGAAAGCTTTATTGTAGTACATATAACAGGGGCAGTAAAAAAACAAGGAGTAATAGAACTAAAAGAAGGCAGCAGAATTTCAGATGCAATAGAATCTGCTGGGGGAGCAACAAAAGAAGCGGATTTATCAAAAATTAATCTAGCATATATAGTAAAAGATGGACAAAAAATATATGTACCAAATAAAAATGACAAAGAAGAAACAAATAATATTACAGAAGATGCAGGTGAAAACGTAATAAAGAACGACACTACAACTAAACAGGAAAAAGTAAATATAAATACTGCATCTCAAACAGAACTTGAAACATTAAATGGAATAGGACCATCAACTGCATTAAAAATTATTAATTATAGACAGCAAAATGGCAATTTTAAGCAAATAGAAGATATTAAAAACGTTCCCGGAATAGGAGATTCAAAATTTGAAGGTATAAAGGAAAATATTTGTGTAAAATAGAAAAGCATAAAAGATCAAAATTTGGAAATACTTTAAGCGAGTAAATCCAAAGGAGGTTTTTTATTTGATTAACAAGGTTGAAATATGCGGTGTTAATACTGCAAAATTACCTCTGCTATCAAATGAAGAAAAAAATGAATTATTAATAAAAATAAAAAATGGAGATAACGAAGCAAGAGAAGAATTTATTAAAGGAAATTTAAGATTAGTTTTAAGTGTTGTCCAAAGATTTGGTGGAAGGGGAGAAAATGCAGATGATTTATTTCAAATAGGATGTGTTGGACTAATTAAAGCAATTGACAATTTTAATGTAAATTTAAATGTACAATTTAGTACCTATGCTGTACCAATGATAATTGGAGAAATAAGAAGATATCTAAGAGATAATAATCCAATAAGAGTTAGCAGATCTATGAGAGATTTAGCATACAAAGCGCTTCAAGCTAAAGAAAAATTAACAAAAGAGAATGAAAAAGAACCTACAATAGAAGACATTGCCAAAGAAATAGGTGTAGAAAAAGAAGAAATAGTTATAAGTCTTGACGCTATACAAGATCCAATTTCACTGCAAGAACCTATATATAATGAAGGAAGTGAAAGCATTTATATAGTAGACCAAATAAAAGACACAAAAAATACAGATGAACTATGGGCAGATAATATAACTATTACAGAAGCAATGAAAAAGTTAAATAAAAGAGAAAAAACTATAATATCAAAAAGATTCTTTGATGGAAGAACACAAATGGAGGTCGCAGAAGAAATAGGAATTTCTCAAGCTCAGGTTTCAAGACTTGAAAAAAGTGCCATAGCTAGAATAAAAAAATTATATAAATAAGAAAAGTCATTTCCAAGTAAGCAAAAATATTGTTTACTTGGATTTAATGTGCAATAAAATTAGATTTCAACTAATATAACGTCATCACCTATACAACGAATATTTTTCCAGGGAATAACAATATCGTTATTTCCTGCAAACATATTAAATAACTTTGTATTTCCAGGTACAATTATAGAAGTAATTACACCACTTTCTAAATCAGCAGTAACATCTTGAACAAATCCAAGTCGTTTTCCATCATTGATATTAATTACTTCTTTATGTTTAAAATCTAATCCTTTTGTTCCCATATTAATCTCCTATATAGTAAAAATGTATTCAATTAAAATAAAAAAATGTTAATAATACGTTGCTAAATTAAAAAACTTAGAATATAATAAATTCATAAAATTAAAAAAGGTGGTAATCCTATGGAATTTTTTGCGAATGAAGGCAAAAGTGTAGAAATTGAAGTTAACGGAAAAACATATTTAAGGCATGCAATAAAAACTAGATTTGTAAAACAGGGAGAAAACTATATAGATATTTTTAAAGAATATGTAAGCCCAATATATGAAGAAGGAGATATTATTTCAAGTAGTGAAAAAATAATAGCTTTATGTCAAAATAGAATTGTAAAAAGAGAAGATGTAAAAATAGGATTTTGGGCAAAATTCTTATCAAAATTCGCATCAAAAACCACAGCAGGCGTAGGAGTAGGCGAAACAATAAAAATGCAATATGCAATAGATACAGTTGGACTTCCAAGAGTATTATGGGCAAGCATAGCAAGTGCAGTTACAAAACTATTTGGAAAAAGAGGAGTATTCTATAAAATAGTAGGACAAGAAGTAAGCGGGCTAGACGGATTTTATGATCATGTATGGAAGGAATACGGAGATATAGGTATAAAAATACCAGAAAATCCATCAAGAGTTTGTGATGAAATAAAAGAAAAATTAGGAATGACCTGTATGATAGTAGATGCAAACGATTTAGGACAAGAAGTACTAGGATATTCCTCAGATATAACATTAACTGAAGAAGAATTAAAAGGGTTAATAAGAGATAATCCTTCAGGTCAAGGAAAAGAATTAACACCTTTAATATTAATTAGAGAGAAAAAAGAAGAATAATAAATGGTAATCTATTAAAAAAACAAAGTGATATGTCATAAAAATAGGTAGGAATAAACTTCCAGAAAAAAATTAAAAATTATGTTGACATTGTAAAAATAAAATGTTATTATAAGAGAGTACCAAGTAAATATGAAGACATATTTTATATAAGAATGAATATAAAATTAGTAATATTTTGGACAATTAAAACTACACATAGAACTGAAAAAATTGCTAATTTTTTTTGTACTCAAAAATATTTAAAAAAATTTAAAAAATATGTTGACATTTAAAAACTTGAGTAGTATAATAATGAACGTTCTCCGAAAAAAGAGAACAAAGTACATTGAAAAATAAACAATAAATTCCTTTAAGAGAATACTTTGAAGTATTCGTACTCAAAAAGAAAAGAATTGGAGAAAACCAAGTAAAAAAACGTCAAGAAGTTTAACATGAGTTAAGAAAACTCTAGAGATAAGTAAAACCAAAAAAGGTTTTACAAAGAGAAACGAGCAGGACAAGGAAAACGAACAAAAATTGACGAGACAGTACGTGTGTACGGCGAGGAAATTTTTAGTGAAGTTTGACGAAGTAATGCGAAGTTTATCTGAAGTAAAAAACAAGAGAGTTTGATCCTGGCTCAGGATAAACGCTGGCGGCGCACAT
>CANRFS010000040.1 GCA_947629965.1 uncultured Clostridia bacterium | reverse complement strand
TAATAATTTTGGTGAAGAAGGACGTCTTGAAAAAATTATATTAAACTATTTTACAGTAATAAATTAAGCAAATTACAATTTATCTAAGAGAATAGAAGAATAAAAACCAGATTTCTGGAAAAAATACAAACAATTGTAATGTGAGGAGGAAAATATGTCATACACAATAAATGAAATAAAGCAAGGAATAAAACTGCATTGTATAGACACAAATAAATTCAAAACCAATTTAATGGCCGTATTTATTACCTTGCCATTAAATAGAGAAACTATTACTTTAAATACTCTAATTCCAGCAGTTTTAAAAAGAGGAACAGCAAAATTAAATACTCAAGAAGATATTTCAAAAAAATTAGAAGATATGTATGGAGCAAGCTTTGACTGTGGTGTAGAAAAAATAGGAGACAATCATGTGATAAAATTTTATTTAGAAGCATTAAATGATAACTTTGTTCCAAAAAACAGTAATCAAAATATGGCAAAAGATAGTATAGATTTAATGTTAGATATAATATTAAATCCGTATATCGAAAATAATAAATTTAAAGATGAATATGTAGAATCAGAAAAAAATAATATAAGAAGATTAATAGAAGCAAAAATAGACAATAAAGACCAATACGCATTAAACAGATGTATTGAAGAAATGTATAAAGATAAACCTTATGGATTATACAAATATGGATATATTGAAGATTTAGAAAAAATAAATGCAGAAAACTTATATAAATATTACAATGAATTAATAAATACAAGTAAAATAGATATATTTATTTCAGGAGAACTAAATACTAAAGAAATATTAGAAATTGTAAAAAATAATGAGAACATAAAAAAATTAAAAGAAAGAAAGCCAAATTATATTGTAAATAATGAACAAACAGAAAGCAAAGAAGAAGTACAAGAAAAAGAAATACAAGACAAAATGGATGTAACACAAGGAAAGCTAGTTATAGGGTTAGATGTAGAATTAAATGATTATAATTCAAAATTTCCTGTATCAATATATAATGTAATACTTCGGAGAAAGTGCAACATCAAAACTATTTCAAAATGTAAGAGAAAAAGCAAGCCTTGCATACACAGCAAGATCAAACTATGTTAGGCAAAAAAATAACATTTATATAAGATGCGGAATAGAAATTGAAAACTATGAAAAGGCATTAAAAATTATAAAAGAACAATTAGAAGAAATGAAAAACGGAAATTTTACAGAGGAAGATTTGGAAAATAGCAAAAAATATATGATTTCTGGAATTGAATCAGCTCAAGACGAACAAGATTCCGAAATAACATATTATATAGGTCAAGAATTATCTGGAATGCTAACAACATTTGATGAATATGAACAAAAAATAAACGAAGTAAAACTAGAAGATGTTAAAAATGTTGGAAGCAAAATTAAAATAAACACAATATATTTTTTAAGAAATTAGATAAATTGTTGTTTGAGCAATTGTTTTTAAGGTAATTTGATTAGTAAAATAGTTTAAATATAATTTTTGAAATAGGAGCTTCGAATCCAAAATTATTATGAAATAATAATTTTGGTGAAGAAGGACGTCTTGAAAAAATTATATTAAACTATTTTACAGTAACAAATAAAACAAACAACAATTTGTAAAAAAAGGAGAAAAGAATGCAAGTTATAGAAAATTTAAGTGTTAAAGAAAAATTATATATAGAGAAACTAGAAAATGGATTAACAGTTATGATAATTCCCAAAAAAGGAATTAGAAAAAAATATGTAATGTGGGGAACACATTATGGGTCAATAGACAATAAATTTATTGTCCCAGGTGAAGAGAATGTAACAGAAGTTCCAGATGGTGTAGCACATTATTTAGAACATAAAATGTTCGAACAAAAAAATGGAACTAACAGCTTAGACACATTAACTGCATTAGGAGTAAATGCCAATGCATATACAACAAATAATTACACAACATATCTTTTTGAAGCAACAGATAATTTTTATCCTGCTTTAGACGAATTGATGGACTATGTACAAAATCCATACTTTACAGACGAAAATGTAGAAAAAGAAAAGGGAATAATTGCTCAAGAAATAAAAATGTATGACGATTACCCAGATTGGGTAGTATACATGAATGCAATAAGAAATATGTACAAAAATAATCCAATAAAAATAGATATAGCAGGAACTGTAGAATCAATATATAAAATAGATAAAGATATTTTATATAAATGCTATAACACATTTTATAATCCGGCAAATATGGTAATGTGCTTTTGCGGGGATTTTGAGCCAGACAAATTAATAGAAGAAGTTAAAAAGAGATTAATAAAAAAGCCAAACCAAACAGAAATAAAAAGAATATACGAAGAAGAACCTGAAGAGATAGTCCAAAAGAGAATAGAACAAACAATGGAAGTAAGCATGCCATTATTTGTAATTGGAATAAAAGACAAAGTTCCAGAAAAAAATGAAGACATAGTAAAAAAACATATAGCAATAGAAATTTTATTAAACATGGTTATTGGAAAAAGCTCTAATTTATATAAAAAGTTATATGAGAAAGAACTATTAATATCAGAGCCATTTTTGGAATATGAATTTACGGATAACTATGCACATATTTCAATAACTGGTGTATCACCAGATCCAGATAAAATACTAGAAGAAATAGAAAAAGAAATAGAAATATTAAAAGAAAACGGCTTAAATTCTGGGGATTTTGAAAGAATAAAAAATATGCTATACGGAAATTCAGTAAAAGAATTTAATAATGTGTCAGATATAGCAAGAATGTTCATAACAGATTATTTTAAAGGAATAAACAGCTTTGATTATTTAGAAGAATATAAACAAATAACACCTGAATATACTGAAAAAATCTTAAAAGAAGTATTCTTAAAAGAAAAAACAGTATTATCTATAGTAAAAAACAGCAAATAAATTGTAATTTGAGCGTCTGGACGTGAGGAAAAAATTTATTTCGCAGAAATGGGATTTTTTCCTCCGTCCTAGCGAATTGATGACAATGAATTCAAAATCCAACTTCCAAACACAATTAAACAAATAACAATTTGTCGCTTTTTTTATTTTTTTGACAAATAGCAAAACAAAAAACAGTAAAAAACAAAGAGATGTTATAAAATCAAGAAAAATGGCATACGAAACTTACACAAAAACAGCATTTATGCTGTTTTTTTATTGACCTTAATGTAAAATTATGGTATTTTATTAATATACGAAAGAAAAAACTGATAAAAGGAGCTGATAATCCATGTTAGATGAGGAAATTCTAGAATTAAGGCGAAAATTAAATGAAAGTATAATAAACGAAAAAAATTATGATAAAACATATAAGTTAAGCATAGAATTAGATGAACTAATAACGAAATATTATAATAAGAAATTGATGAAAAGCACAAATATAGATATATGGAAAAGGTAACAAAAGAGTGAAGATACAAATATAAAATATCTTCACTCTTTTCTTTTCAATTATATGTCAAAACAATTACAAAAACATAATATTTTTATTAGAACTTTACAAAAAAAATAATAATATGCTAAAATTAGAATGTGAGATAATAAAATAGTTGAAATAAATGGAAAACTGTGTTATAATTGAAGAAATGGGAGATATATTATGAAAAAAATTAAACTTATAATATCAATATTTATAGTAATTTTAATAGTATTACTTCCTGTTATGTCAAATGTTTCAAGTGCATCACAAATTAATCCAGACGATTATAAGGTTGATGAAATAACAAAAGATGATGTAGGAACTTTAGCTACAACAACAGGAGATATATTAGCCACTATTAGAAATATAGGTATAATAGCTTCAGTAATAGTTATATCCATAATAGGAGTTAAATATATGTTAGGCTCTTTACAAGAGAAAGCTGATTATAAAAAAGATTTATTTACCTATGTTTTTGGATGTCTTTTACTTATGCTGGCAACAACTATACCAAGTATAATATATGATATGATGAATTAGTAAAAGAAGGTGAAATATGAATACTGTAAAAGGAATAATTAAAGTTTTCATAATTTTTTTAATATTAATAAATGTAATGTTTTTAAATAAAAGTTTTGCTGTTACAGACATATTGGAAAGTGGAAAAGATTTTTTACAAGATGGAGAACCAATAGGAAGCGTAATAAATGAAACACAGTTACAAGAAACATCTTCAGATTTATATAAGATATTGTTAAGCATTGCAATATGTGTAAGTGTTATAATAGGAGCAATATTAGGATTTCAATTTATTTTAGGTAGTGCAGAGGGAAAAGCAAAAGTTTCTGAAGCATTAATACCATATATAATAGGCTGTGTAGTAGTATTTGGCGCATTTACAATATGGAAAATAGCAGTAGATATTGGAAATCATTCAGAAGACACAATTGGTCAAGAACAAGAAGTTGAACAACAAAAGTAAATTTAAAATTAGGCGTGGATATAATAATAAATCGTATATAAAAATATAAATAATTTAGTTTTTAAAGTTTTCTTGACATATCAAGAAAGTTATTATATAAAAATAATAGAATGGAGGATAGAATTATGAAAAAATCAATTAAATTAATTTCTGCATTATTATTAATTGTAATGTTAGTTAGTACATTTTCTACAATATGTTATGGTAAAGACATAGTAACTGATATTGGAACAAAAGCAGAAGCATCTGAAGGAGCTGATATTAGTAAATTAAAAACTACAGCAGGAGATATTTTAAAAACAATAAGAAACATAGCAGCAGTTGTGGCAGTGGTTATTGTAGCGATACTTGGTATAAAATATATGCTAGGAAGTGTAGAAGAAAAAGCAGAATACAAAAAATCATTCGTACCATTAATAGTGGGTGTAATAGTTGTATTCGCAGCAGTACAAATTGCAACCATGATAGTTAGTATAGCAGATTAGGTGAGAAATAAGGCAAAAATAGTTCTCTTTTATATAAAGGAGAACTATTTTTTTACTCATTATATGACAAAAATATTACAAATATATTAAAAATATATTTTTTTTCTTTAATATATTCCAAAAACTGTATAAATTTGATATAATTAATATAAGTATAATTAGATAAATTGCGTGCAAAAGATGACGAAGGAGGAATGTGATTTGGCTACACATGAGATACCTAGAAATGTAAAAGGAGAGCGGAAGAATTTTAGCAGTATTTTCAACGAAAGCATTAATATATACAGTAGTTGGTGGAGGATTTGGACTAATATTCTATTATATATTCTCCCTAATAAATTGGACTTATGTAGGAATAGGGGCTGTAATATTATTTGCAGCAATAGGATTTGCAATAGGAACATTTAAAGTACCAGATAGCCCTGCTTTTGAAATAACAAGAAAAGCAAGTGGAGCAAATATTGATGAAGCTATTTTAAGACTAATAAAGTTTAAACAAAAGAAAAATAGAATTTATTTATATACTAAGGAGGGAAAAAAATAATGGATATATTAACAATGGCAGTAATCATATTATTTTTTGCAATTATAGCATTATTATTTATATATTGGCAAATGTCTAGAAAAGGTAAAGAAGAAAATAAAGAAAAAAATACTATTCAAGGAAATGTGAGTAAAACCACAACAAAATCTAGTTCAGGCAAGTCATATACAAAACTTTCAGTATTTGATTTTATGGAATTTGATAAAATAGAAGATAATATGATAGTGCAAAACAATGGAACAAGATATTTAATGGGTATAGAATGCGAAGGAATTAATTACGATTTAATGTCAGAAGTAGAAAAAGTTTCCGTAGAACAAGGATTTATACAATTTTTAAATACATTAAGACATCCAATACAATTATATACCCAAACAAGAACAATAAATATTAGTTCTAGTATAGAAAACTATAATAAAAAGATAGAACAAATAAAAGACAAATTAGAAGATAATAAAAACAGATTTAATAAAATGTTACAAAACGGTGGATATGATAGAAGAGATATAGATGAATTAAGATTAGAAATTGCAAGACAACAAAATTTGTATGATTATGGAAAAGATATAGTAGCTAATATCGAAAACATGAGTTTAAATAAAAATGTACTTAGAAAGCATTATTACATAATAATTCCATATTATGCCTCAGAACTAGGAAACGATTTTTTAGATGAAGAAGAAAAAAGGAATATGATATTTTCTGAATTATATACAAGAGCGCAATCTATAACAAGAACATTATTTGCATGTAGTATGAAATCTAAAGTAATGAATTCAAATGATTTAGCTGAGCTACTATATGTTGCATATAATAGAGATGAATCAGAAACTTACGGAATAGATAAAGCACTTGAGGCAGGTTATGGAGAGCTTTATTCTACAGCACCTGATGTACTAGACAAAAAAATGATAGCAATAAACAAAGCTGTTGAAGAACAGGCATTAGAATTAGCAAAACAAAAAGTAGACGAAATAAAATCAGAAAAGCAAAAAGCAGTAGAAAAGAAAGAAAAAAACTTTGATGAGTTAGTTGCAGAATTAGCTACACTAATAATTAAAGAAAACAAAGCATATGTTGGAAAAGATGTTGCAAAAGAGGCTATAAAAAGAATAAAAGGCGAAGATACAAAAGAAGAGGAGGTAAAGAATGATGTCAAAGAAGAAAAGAAAACAAGAACTAGAAGAGCAAGAAAGAATGCTTAGAATGGAGCAAGAAAAAGAACCAGAATTAGAAATTTTAAAAAAGAAAACAATAAAAGAATTAATTGCACCATCTGGAATAGATGCTTCTAATATAGATCACTTAGAAATAATATCAGATACAACAAGATATGCAAGAAGCTTTTTTGTATCAAGTCTTCCTCGTATGTGTACTTTCCCAGAATTATTTAGGGATATGTACTTATTTGGAGATATAAATACATCAATATATATAAATCCAATACCAGAAGCAAGGTCACAAACAGAATTAAATAAAACAATTAATCAATTAGAAACAGAAAGAATTGTTGCAGCAGATAGAGGAAATATAAACAGAGAAAGCATAATAACACAAAAAAGATTAGAGGCCGAAGAGTTAAGAGACCAAATTGCAGCAGGATTCAATAAATTGTATGAAGCGACAATTGTAGCAACATTATTTGCATATAATTTGCAAACTTTGGATGCTTATTCAAAAATGCTTGCAACAGAAATGTCAAAAAATTTGGTAGGAATAAAATCTGCATGGGCTATTCAAGAAGAAGCATTCAAATCAAATTTACCATTAATGAAAAATACTATAAAAAAAAGTCATACATTTGACCGTAACTCAATGGCAACAGTATTTCCATTTACAACTTCAGAAGTTGGACATTTAACAGGAATACCACTTGGATTTAATAAACAAACTGGTGTACCAATATTATTTGATAATTTCCATCCATCACTTACAAATTATAACATGGTTATATTTGCAAAATCTGGTGCTGGAAAATCTGTTACAATGAAAACCTTAATATCAAGATCATCAATTTTAATGGGAATAGAAAGCTTAGCACTAGATGCTGAAGGTGAATATTCTGCCGTTGCAGAAGCTTTAGGTGGAATAAATGTAGTGCTTGGACCAACATCAAAAACAATTATAAATATATTTGATATAGAATCAGAAAAAATAAAAGATGAAATTACAGGAAAAGAAAGATTAATTTTAAATGTAGAAAATAAAGTGGAGGACGTAACACAAGCTCTACTTACAATGGCAAGAGGTAGTACAAGAAGTAAAGAAGTAAATGAGCTTACAAAACAGATTATTGCAGAAACAGTATCAGAAGAGTATGAAAGATGTGGAATTACTAGTGATCCTAATAGTTTATATGAAGCATCTGAAGGTAATTATAGAAGGGATGCGTTATATAAAGCAAAAAAAGAAATGCCAACAATAGGATCATGGTATAAAACATTAGTAAAGAAAGGTAAAGAAAATACAGATCCTAACTATCAATTCCATTACAGTTATTTAATAAAGGTTATGAAACAATATGTTAGAGAATGCAATGGACAAATGGCATATTTTGATGGACAATCAACATTTGAACTATTAGAAGGAGCGCCATTTATTAACTTAGACATTTCTCAGCTAGAAGAAAGATTTGCAAGACCACTTGCTCAGCAAGTTTTACTTTCTTGGATTTGGGAGAAATATGTAAAAAAGAATAGCGAAGATAGAGAAAAGGCTACAAAGAAAAGAGTTTTAGTCGATGAGGCCTGGATGCTTTTACCTTATCCAGAAGCAGTAGAATTCTTAAATAAAATGGCAAGACGTGCAAGAAAAAGAAATGTATCACTTGCAATTATATCACAAAGATTCCAAGACTTTTACGAAAAACCAGAAGCACAAGCAGTTTTAACATCTTCAGATACAAAGTTGTTTTTAGCACAAGATAAATCAGAAATAAATTACTTAAAAGAAGTATTTAAATTAAGCGAAGGTGAAGCAAACTTTTTAGTAACTTGTTTAATTGGTGAAGGACTACTAAAAGTAGGATCTGACACAGCAATACTTCAAATAACACCAACGAAAAAAGAATTTGAATTTGTAGAAACAAATTTAAACAAGTTGGTTTCAAAGAACGAAGGATAGCAAAATGAAAGGGAAAGGTAAAAAATATGGAATTTTTTACAAAAAAAGGGAACTTTAAAAAAATAATAATATTGATAGTTGCAATTATCCTATTTAATGTATTTGCTCCAATGTATCATGTACATGCTGATGCAGACGAAGAGTTTGGAGGAAGGCTTTTTAGACCATTATTTAAAATGTTAGCTGGCATAGGAGATTTAGTTGTAGGAGGCTTACAAAAAATACTTTTAGGAAATGATAATATTAAACTAGCTGATAATTCTACTTATAGTATACATTATGGACCAGCAGCAATATTTTCAAATATAATACCAGGCTTAGATGCAAATTTTATAAATCCTAAGTATACAGATAAAAACCCATACATACTAACATCAAGTTCATCAAATCTTACAGTCGAAGAAAGCAGTGATGGAGTAGTATGGGTAGGTATAGAAAAGCTTATTCAGGATAAGGGTGGTCCTGCTGATGTTGATGAACCAGGAACATACACTTGGACAGATTCAGGTACAGGTAAACTTTATAAAATAGTAATTGAGAGAAATCGTGTCGGTATTATGGGTACAAGTGGAACATTGTTTAAGTACACTTTATATTCATCTGAAAACAATGGTAGAAGATGGGAACTAATAGATTACAGTCGTGAGAATCAGACAGAAGAAGAAGCTTTATCATCTGTCAATAGTAAATATGGATTATCACTTGATCAAATACCTGATATGGATTTTGAATTTGAATATGATGGAAGAAAATTGATGATGGATTGGACGAGGATTTATTACGATTCTAAACCCGACGAAGTATATTATAGATGGAATGTTTATGCTTATATTGGTCCTGGTTTAGTATCAACATCTTATGAACTTCGTAATACAATATCATCTTGGTATAAAGCATTAAGAGCTGTAGCGCTTGTAGGTTTATTATCAGTATTAGTATATGTAGGAATAAGAATAATAATATCTTCAACAGGTCAAGAGAAGGCAAAATATAAAAAAATGATATCAGATTGGCTAGTTGCAATATGTATATTATTTGTACTACATTACATAATGGCATTTACAATGACAATGGTAGAAGAAGTTACAGATATATTTAAAGTAAATACTATAGGTGAAAATGACGAAGATGTATTAATGAGTTCAATAAGAAATAATATAAATGATATTCAATATTCAAATTTAACTACATTTACAAATTTAATTTTATATTTAGTATTAGTAATATATACTTGTATATTCACAGTACATTACTTAAAGAGGTTAGTATATTTGGCATTTTTTACAATGATAGCACCATTAATTGCGCTAACATATCCAATAGATAAAATAAAAGATGGTCAAGCACAAGCATTTGGTATTTGGATAAAAGAATATGTATTTAATGCACTAATACCAGTTGTGCATATAGTTATATATTCTATATTTGTAGGCTCAGCTATGGAATTTGCTGAGTCAAATCCACTATATGCTATAGTTTGTATAGGATTCTTATTAACAGCAGAAAAATTCTTCAAAAAAATGTTCGGATTTGATAAAGCAACTTCTACGGGTCAACTTGGAGCAGCAGCAGGTGGAGCATTAGTAATGAATGCAATTAATAAAATGGGACACAAAAGTGGAAAACAAGCAGCAGGAAAAGCAGGAGGCTCAGGTGGATCAGGTGGATCAGGAAATTCTACACCAAGATATATTTCAGCACCAGGAACAAATCAAACTGGAGCCGGTGGCGGAGCTGGAGCCGGTGGCGGAACTGGAGCCGGTGGCGGAACTGGAGCCGGTGGTGGAACTGGAGCCGGTGGCGGAGCTGGAGCTGGTGGCGGAGCTGGAACCGGTGGTGGTAGACAAGTATGGGGT
>CANRFS010000039.1 GCA_947629965.1 uncultured Clostridia bacterium | reverse complement strand
ACAATGGATTTGAGTATATTTTTGAAGTAATAGGAAGCAACGAATCAATCGAGACCTGTCTAAAAAGTGCAAGCAACTTTGCTAAAATAATATTAGTTGGAAATCCAAAAGAAGATTTGAAAATTAATAAAAATACATATTGGAAAGTTTTAAGAAAACAAATAACTATCACAGGTACATGGAATTCAAGCTATAATAATAAGTATAATGATTGGAAAGATGCAATAAAAATAATGAAAAATAATCCGGAGTTATATAGAAGACTAATAACTCACAAATATAAAATAGAAGAATATAACGAAGCATTGAATTTGCTAAGAAATAGAAGTGTAGATAAAATAAAAGTTATGGTAGAAATGAGTGATAAGCATGAATAAGGGTAAAATATCAGCATCAATGATGTGTGCTAGCTTAGATAAAATATTTTATTATTTAACAGAATTTAAAGAAAATAAAATAGAATTTTTACATATTGATATAATGGATGGAGAATTTGTGCCCAATTTAGCTCTAGGAACGGATTTTGTTAAAAGCTTAAGGAGAATAACAGATATTCCATTCGATTATCATTTTTTAGTAAAAAATGCACTTGAAAAAATGAAGTGGTATGATATAAAAGAAAATGACCAAGTTGCTTTTCACTATGAAAGTAATGATAATGTTTTAGATTGCTTAAAATATTTAGACAGTATAAAAGCCAAAAAATTTATTGCTATTAATCCAGAAACGGATTTTATGCTTTTAAATCCATACTTAGATTTAATAGACGGAATATTAGTTATGATGGTTAATCCTGGATTCGCGGGTAAAAAAATGGTACCTACTACAATGAAAAAAGTAGAAAATTTAAATAAATATTTAAAAGAAAAAAATAAAAATAATATTGAAATTGAGGTTGATGGAAATATTACTCTAGAAAATGCTGCTAAGCTATATAAGTTAGGAGCTAGCATTTTTGTGTCAGGATCTTCCTTTTTATTTTCTAATACAAATGAATCAATAGAAAAATTAATAAAAGAACAAAGAAAAGTTATAGGATATGAGGATATATAAATTTAAAACTATTTAATAATATAAATAAAAAATAATTTTTTAGTAGTACAGATCTTGTGTAGATATCTATAGGAGGATTTATGGAAACAACTGAATTAATAACTGGTAGAGATAAAACATTAAGAGCTCTTCAATTAGTAGAATTAGAAGGATTAAAAGAAATAGATAGAATTTGCCGAAAACATAATATTAAGTATTCTCTAGGTGGGGGCACACATTTAGGACAAGAAAGACATGGAGGATTTATACCTTGGGATGATGATATTGATATTGATATGACTGCAGAAAATTACAATAAATTTATGCAAGTTGCAATGGATGAAATTGATACCAATCGTTTCTTTTTGCGTTGCAGAAAAACTGATAAAACACATTTAAGAACTCAATCTAGATTGGAAATAAAATTTACAAAATTAGGAACTACATATTGGGATAAGAAACAACTTTCAGCCGGTTTATTTGTAGATATTTTTAAGTTAAGTTATTTGCCAAATAATAAGTTCTTGAGAAAAATTGTTGCATCTTCTTTATTTTATATAAGATGTGCCGAAAATTATAAAATGTTTCATAGAATTGCAAAAAAGGCAAAGCATAAGTTATTAGTGATTTTTATGGGAAAATTTATTCCAAAAAAAGTACTATTTTATGTGGAAGATAAACTAACAACTTGTTGTGGAGACAGAAAAACAGATTGGTTATTGGATGATAGTATTATTAATGGTAATCACGGAGGCTTTTCTTCAAAAGGAATTAATGATTACAAAGACATAAAATTTGAAGGAATTACAGTTATGGGCAAAAAAGATGCACATAACTGGTTAATAGATTTGTATGGTAAACATTATATGGAATGGTTACCACCAGCATCAAGAATATCTCATCATCAATGGACTAAATTAGATTTTGGTATATATACTCCAAAATATGATTTACCAGAAAATTATGAAAAATATCTAACAATAAAATATCATCCTGAAAATTTGAGAAGAATGCAAGAAGTTTCCTTAGAGATGATTAATGATATTCATAAAATATGTAAAAAATACAATTTGAAATATTTTGTTTCTAATATAAATTCATATATAAAATTAAAAGATGTTGATGAATATGGAGAAATTTTTAGGGAACCATTTAAAATTGCGATGCCAAGAGAAGATTATGAAAAATTTTCAAAAATTGCTCAGAAAGAGTTAGGAAATAAATATTTTTATCAAACAAATAAAACAGATAAAGAGTATAAATATTCATTTGCAAGATTAAGATTAAATTATACTTATATAAGAGATAACAATATCCCTAAAGGATTAGAAAACAAAATTAATAGTGGCTTTTTTGTATCTATTATTCCATTAGATAACACATTAGATAATATTAAAAAAAGAAAAAAACATGAAAAAAAAGTACGATATTTAAATCACTTTATTTCTCTTAAATGGAAACACTATGATATTAGATACTTTTTAAAAGGAAATCTAAAAACCAAAATAAAGATGTTAATAATTTTACCTTTTTCTTTAAAAAAGTTAACTAAAAAATTAGAAAAATTAACAACTAAATATAATAATATTAATACAAATTATTATATAGATAGTACAGGTTATCAATTAGATTATAGAACTATCGAAAAAAATATATTAGGAGATGGACAAGAGTTACAATATAATGGATATAATCTTATTTTTCCTAGTAATAATGAAAAATATATAAAGTATGTTGAGAGCTTAGAAAATTCAGATACATATAATAATATAAAAGCATTAAATTATGTAAAAAATAATTATAATGAGAGTTATCTACAAATGGCTCAAAGCATTTCTGAAGATGAAATTAAAAAAATACAAAAAAAATACAACGGTTGTTTTTTAACATATTATGATATACCGGAATATCAACTTTCTGTATTAAGATATGATGAAAAGAGAAAAAAATATTTAACTAATGAAGAAATAATTAATTATCAAAAAAATGTTCACGATGTATGGAAAAGATAAGGTAGTAAATAAAATGAAAAAATTATCATTAGTAATACCATGTTATAACGAAGAAAAAAATATTAAACTATTTTTTAATAGTTGTGAAAATGAATTAAAAAATATAGATATAGAATATATCTTTATTAATGATGGAAGCAGTGATAATACTTTAAAAGAAATAAAAGATTTAATTGAAAAAAATAGTAAAAAAAATATAGTTTGTTTAAATTTTTCTAGAAATTTTGGGAAAGAATCAGCGATGTTAGCAGGGATGAATTATAGTACAGGAGATTATGTAGCTATTATTGATGCAGATCTTCAACAAAATCCTAAATATGTTAAAGAAATGTTACAATTTATAGAAATGAATCCACATTATGACTGCGTGACTTGTTACCAAGAAAAGCGCAAAGAATCAGGTATAATGAAATGTTTAAAGAAAATGTTTTATAAGCTTATTAATAAATTAAGCGATATTTCATTTAGAGAAAATGCTTCTGATTTTAGATTAATGAACCGAAAAATGGTTAATTCAGTTATTGATATGAAAGAGTATTATCGCTTTTCAAAAGGAATATTCTCTTATGTAGGATTTAATGTATATTATATGCCATACAAAGTTGAAGAAAGAAAAAATGGTAAAACATCTTGGTCATATTGGAAATTATTTAAATATGCTATTGGAGGAATTATTAGTTTCTCATTAATTCCATTAAGACTTGTTACTTTAGTAGGCTTTCTATCATTCGTAATTTCAATAATTTATTTTATTGTAATAGTAATTCAAAAATTTACAGTAGGAATAGATATAAGCGGTTATCCAACTATAGTTTGTTTAATTTTATTTTATGGAAGTCTTCAAACGATATTTTTAGGAATTATTGCAGAATATATTGGAAAAGCATTAATGGAAATAAAAAAGAGGCCTAAATATATAATTAGAGATAAAATAGATAAAAATAATTGTACAGATATATAGAAAGGATTAAAATAATGAAAAAAATTACAGTAGATAAAATAGTCAAAATAATATTTTTTATACTTTTATTAATATTATTTTATTTTATTCCATATACACACGATGATTGGGCTTGGGGAACAAGTATAGGGATAAAAAGATTAACAAATTTATTTTCTAACTATAATGGAAGATGGGCAGGAAATATATTAATAATATTATTAACACGTTCTAGGTTATTAAAATCAATTGTTATGGCTTTATCTATGGCAATGATAGTTGTATTAATAAATAAAATTATAAATAAAAAAAATAATCAAATTATATATATGTCATCAATTTTAATATTAGCAATACCATATAATATTATTTCTGAAGTGCTAGCATGGGCATCAGGCTTTGCAAACTATGTTATACCAGTTTTATTAATATTAATTTTTATTTATTTAAATAAGGATATTTTCAATGGAAAAACAGTAACGTTATCTAGATGGCTTATTATACCTATGATGATATTAGGTTTTATAACCTCATTATTTATGGAAAATTTAACGATATATAATTTAATTCTTTGCTTATTTATATTAATTTATGGATATTGTCATAGTAAAAAAATAAACTTATGTAATTTGTTTTATTTTATAGGGTCAATATTAGGAAGTATTTTAATGTTTAGCAATGGTGCATATCATAATGTAATGAATTCTACGGATTTTTATCGTACTATAGAGCATGATAATATTTTCCTAAGAGTTATAAAAGTTTACTTTTCTAGTATTTATAAATTGTTAATGCAAAATAATTTTGTATTAACTTTAACACTTGGAATTTTAGTTCTCTTGTTAATATATAGATTTTTAAAGAAAAATAAAAATATAAGTTTAATAAAGGAATTAACGTTAATTTCTTCAGAACTTATTACATTATTATACACTATATATATGATGTTTGCTAGTATTAGAAATAATATTAATATATTTGTTATTGATAAATATAAAATGTATATTGAAGGTATATTAACATTATTATATTGTATAGCAATTTTAGCTACTACAATTATAACAATTGAGGATAAAAACAAAAAATTCAGGATGTTATTCGAAATAGTAAGTATTGTAATTATTACAGGTCCTCTATTTATAGTAACACCAATTGGACCAAGGTGCTTTTTTCCAGTATATATTTTACTTGTAATGCTTGCAATAGAAATGGTTGATTATTTAACTATTGATAAAAAAATAAATATTAATCATTTATTAATTACTGCTACATTTATATTAATGTTATTCTATTTAGTCACATTTGGATATGTATTTAAGATAGAAACTATTAGGAACAATTACATAGAGCAAAATAAAGAAAATGCTAAAGTACTATATTTACCAGAACTACTTTTTTCTCAATACTTGCACTGCGCAAATCCAGTAAACAAGAGCTTTGAAAACAAATTTAAGTCGTTCTATAAAATAGACAATAAAATAGAATTAGTTTTTATGAATTATGGAGAGTGGAAAGAAAAAGTTAATAATTAAATTATAAAAAATATAAAACAAGACATTTTTTGCAAATGTCTTGTTTTATTTACGGAAAAGGTATTTCCATTTATAAAAAAATGTTATAAAATAGGCATATAATAAATAATATATATTGTAAGAGGTAATATGGATAATAAAAAAATAACTGTTAGTAAAATATTAGAAATTTGTAAAGGAAATTTAATTGCAGGAGACGAAAATTTAGAAATAGACTCATATTCTAAAGATACGAGAAACATTAATACTGGAGATATGTATCTTGGAATAAAAGGGGAAAGAGTAAATGGTAACAAATATATAGAAGATGCTTTCAAAAACGGGGCTATAGGATGTATTACGGATGACGAAATAGATAAGAAATTAATAGAAAATTTTAAAAATAAGGTAATTATAAAAGTAGATAATACAATAAAAGCAATTCAAGAGTTAGCAAAATATAAAAGGAGTATGTATAATATACCAGTAATTGCAGTAACTGGAAGTGTACGGAAAAACTAGTACAAAAGATATAATCGCAAGTGTATTGTCGCAAAAATTTAAAGTGTTAAAAACAGAAGGAAATTTAAATAACCACATAGGACTTCCTTTTACTTTGTTAAAATTGAAAGATCATACAGCTGTTGTAGTTGAAATGGGAATGAATCATTTTGGAGAAATAAGTTTACTTACAAATATTGCAAAACCAACAGGATGTGTAATTACAAATATAGGTACATCGCATATAGGAAATCTTGGATCAAGAGAAAATATTTTGAAAGCAAAGCTAGAAATACTAGAAGGATTAAATAAAGAAGGTTTTGTTCTAGTAAATAATGATAATGATTTATTACATAATTGGGCAGAGCAACAAACAAAATATAAAATATTTACATATGGAATAGAAAATAAAAGTACATATATGGCAACTAATATTATAGAGTCAGAAGATAATAGTAAATTTGAAATTAACGAAACAAAAGCGATAGTTCCAATTGGAGGTATACATTTTATATATAATGCTACATGTGCATTTGCAATAGGAGATATATTAGGAATTAACAAAAATAAAATTGTAAATGGAATTTCAGAATTTAAACTAACATCTAAAAGGATGGATATACAGCTTATAAAAAACAATGTAAAAGTAATAAATGATAGCTATAATGCAAGTTATGACTCAATGAAAGCTGCATTGGACTTAATGAGTAAAATAGAGGCAACTAGAAAAATAGCTGTTTTAGGTAATATGCTAGAACTTGGAGATTATACAAAAGAATTACATGAAAAAGTTGGAGAAGAAGTTATAAAAAATAAAATAGATATTTTGATTACAGTTGGAGAATATGCTGAGAATATAGCAAGCAAAGCAAAAAACTTAGGAATGCAGAATATATTTAAATTTGACAATATTGATAAAGCATCAGAATTTATTAAAGATAATATTAAAGACGGAGATTTAATATTATTAAAAGCGTCAAATTCCATGAATTTTAGCAAAATTTTAGAGAATATAAAATAATAGAATATATATGGAGGTCATAATGAGCAAAATAAAGATAGGAGTTATATTTGGGGGAATGTCTACTGAACATGATGTTTCAATAGTTTCAGGGACTTCAGTAGTAAAAAAATTAGATATAAATAAATATGATATTTTCCCAATTTATATAGATAATGATGGTAAATGGTATAAATGCACAGACATATCAAAAGAATATCAAATAGGAGATAAAATAGAAAACATCCAGATAATTGATAATGTAAATAATTATTTAAGTGAATTAGATGTACTATTTCCAGTTTTACATGGATTGTATGGAGAAGATGGAACAATCCAGGGATTATTTGAATTATTAAAAATACCTTATGTTGGATGTGGGGTTCTAGCATCGAGTATAGCTATGGATAAGGTTTATGCAAAAATAATATTTGATAAAGCAGGTATAAAACAAGCAAAGTATGAGTATATAAGAAAAAATAACGAAGAGTATATATATGTTGATAAGGAATTTAATGAAAAAAGATTTAAACTTGAAGACGCATGTAAAATAATAGAAAAAAATTTAAGTTATCCAATGTTTGTAAAACCATCAAATTCTGGTTCATCTGTTGGAATAAATAAAGCTAACAATATAACAGAATTAAAAAATTATATAGAATATGCTTCCAAATATGATAACAAGATATTAATAGAAGAGAACTTAATTGGAAAAGAAATAGAATGTTCAGTACTTGGAAATGAAGATGTAAAGGCATCATGCTTAGGAGAAATTAAACCTGCAGAAAATTTCTATACATTTGATGCAAAGTATAAAAATGCACAGTCAAAGCTTACAATACCTGCTAGACTAAACGAAGAATTATCAAATAAAGTAAGAAATACAGCAATAAAAGCATTTAAAGCAATTGATGGTAAAGGCTTTGCACGAGTAGATTTTTTCGTAAATGAAGAGACAAATGATATATATATAAATGAAATAAATACACTGCCAGGATTTACAGAAATTAGTATGTATCCAAAATTATGGGAGCAAAGTGGATTGGAATACTCTAAGTTATTAGATGAATTAATAAAATTAGCCCTATAAAACGAGGGCTATTCCTCAATCTATGGGGAATTTGTCTATTAAATTAAATAGAAAAGGAGAAAAAAATGGAATTAGAAGAAATAAAAGAATACATAAAAAATAAATTATCAGAAAAGATATATTATCATAGCAAGTGCGTAATGGAAAGGTCAGAGGAATTGGCAAAGCAGCTTGGTGCAGATATAGAAATAGCGCAAAAAATAGGAATAGCACATGATGTAGCAAAAGAAATAAGTGAAGAAGAAAAATTAAAATATGTAAAAGAAAATAATATTGAAATTGACGATACCGAAAGAAAAAATACTTCTCTTCTTCACGCAAAAATAGGAAAAGATATAGCCATAAAAATATTTGGATTTTCAGAAAATATGGGACAAGCAATAGCAAATCATACAACTGGAAATAAAAATATGGATATATATTCAAAAATATTATTTATTGCAGATAGAACAAGTAAGGATAGAAATTTTGAAGATTTAGAGTATTTAAATCAATTAGTAGATAAAAATATTGATGAAGCAGTATTATATATTTTAGATAAAAAAATAGAATTACAAATAAAAAAAAGAGCATCAATTCATGTTAATGGAATAATAGCTAGAAATTATATATTAGAACAAATAAATAATTAAAAAAGGAGATAAAAATGAGATTTATACATATAGCAGATGTTCATTTTGATAGTCCATTTAATGTATTAACAAATAAAAGAGATTTTGGAACAAAAAGAAGATTAGAGCAAAGATCAGCATTTAGAAAGGCAATTGAATATATTTCTAATGAGAAGATCCCCTATTTATTTATTGCAGGGGATTTATATGACCAGGATAATGTAAGAGAAAGTACTATAGAATTTATTAATGATTTATTTAAAACAATACCAAATACTAAAATATTTATTTCTCCAGGAAATCATGATCCATATTTAAAAAATTCTTTTTATAATACATTTAATTGGAACGAAAATGTAAGTATATTCAAGGACGAAATACAAAGAATTGAATTAGATGATGTAGATATATATGGATATGGATTTCCTTCTTTTTACTGCTCAGATTCAAAAATAGAAGAAATTAAAATAAAAAATAAAGAAAAAATAAATATTTTATTAGTACATGGAGCATTAGATTCAAGTAAAACTAGTGATGCTCAATATAATCCAATCAGTACAAGTAAATTAAAAGAAATTGGATTCGATTATGTGGCTCTTGGGCATATACATAAGAAATCAGAAGAAAATAAATATAATTTTATTTATCCAGGTTCTATGATTTCATTTGGTTTTGATGAATTAGGTGAACATGGAATGTTAGATGTAATTTTAGAAAAAAACAATTTAATAAATGAAAATAATTTGGAAAATAATGAAAAAAATAATTTAATTAATAAAAAAATAAAAAATAATTCAACAAAAATAAACTTTATTAAATTAGATAATAGAATTTTTGAAGAAAAAAATATAAATATTTCAGAAATAAATTCACAAGAAGAATTAATTGAAAAAATAAATTCAATAAAAATAAATAAAAATAATTTTATTAAAATAATATTTGAAGGAAAAAAGAATATAGAGATAAATGAAAATGAAATATGTAAACTAATAGCAAATGAAAACATTTTAAAAGTTGAAGATAAATCTGAAATGAAATATAATTTTGACCAATTGGCAATGCAAAACAACTTAAAAGGCATCTTCGTAAAAAGGATGTTAGAAAAGTTAAATGAAGAAAATTCTGATGAAAAAGCAATAAAGAAAGCAATAGAAATTGGTTTAAAGTCATTTGAATAAATTGGTAAAAAAATTGGCAAAAGATTACAAAAATTGGGCTGTGGATAACTTCGGGAAGAATTGGGAAATAAAACATATATTAAATTTAAACTAGCACAAAAAGCAAATTAAAGGAACAAAACAAAGAAGGCAAAAAGCGCGAAAAATATTATGTATACCAAGCCCAAAGAGATAAAATATGAAATTAAAGACGGTAAAGAAAACATATAAAAAAATATAAACAATTTTTGGAAGTGAAAAAAATTATAAATAAAAAAACAAATTAAATCATACAACAAAATATTATGTAAATAAAGAAAGAACATTTTTTATGTTAATCAAAGAAACACAAAAAAATAGTAGCGATATTATTTTACGATTTGACAACACCAAACATTTAAAAACATGCAAAGTGAAAAATAAATAAAATTAATTGCAAAAATAATTTATAAAAAATAAAAATAAAAAAATTAATTTGAATTAAAAAAGAAAAAATAATATAAAAATAAGAAGGTGATTTTTTGAAAATAAATTATTTAAAAATAAATGAATTTGGAAAATTAAAAAATAAAGAAATAAATTTAA